>JBOGXG010000040.1:0-38895 GCA_050694195.1 Actinomycetota bacterium
ATCTTCACGATGCCGGACAAGATGAGCCACGAGAAGATCGCGCTACTGCGGGCTCACGGCGCCGAGGTCGTCATCACGCCGACGGCCGTCGCGCCGGAGTCGCCCGAGTCTTACTACTCGGTCGCGAACCGGCTCACGGAGCAAACGCCGGGCGGCTTCCAGCCCGACCAGTACCACAACGACCGCAACCCGGATGCGCACTACAAGACGACGGGCCCCGAGATCTGGGCCCAGACCGAGGGCAGGATCACTCATCTCGTGGTCGGGGTCGGGACCGGCGGGACGATCACCGGCACGGGCCGCTACCTCAAGGAGCAGAACCCCGACGTCGTGATCGTAGGAGCCGACCCCGAGGGATCTGTTTTCACCGGAGGGGAGCCGCATCCGTATCTCGTCGAGGGCATCGGGAAGGAGACCTGGCCCGGCACCCTCGATCGCGACGTCGTCGATCGTTGGTTCACGGTCTCGGACCGCGATTCGTTCCTCACCGCGCGCCGCATCAGCCGCGAGGAAGGTCTCCTCGTCGGCGGGTCCTGCGGCACCGCGATGTGGGCTGCGCTCGAACTCGGCAAGGAGCTCGGACCGGACGACGTCGTAGTCGTGATCCTCCCGGACTCCGGACGTAACTACATCTCCAAGCTCTACGACGACAACTGGATGCGCGAGAACGGCTTCATCGAACGACCCGGCATCGAATCTCGCATCGCCGATGTCGTCGCCGAGAAGCGCAAGCAAGGTCGCGAGCTGCCCGCCCTGATAGCCGTTCCGGTAGACGAGAAAGTGGGCCGGGCGATAGACCTTCTCCAGGAGTTCGGTATCTCGCAGGTGCCGGTAGCGCAGAACGAGTCGCCTACCGACGTGGACGAGGTGATCGGCTCGATCACCGAGCGCTCGCTCCTCGACAAGGTCTTCCGCGACAGCGAGACCGTCGACCGGGAGGTCCGCGAGGTGATGGACGAGCCCCTACCGACGGTCCAGGTGAGCGAGGGCGTCGACGCGATGTTCAGGGACCTGTCGCGGGGGGCCGAGGCAGTGGTCGTGGCCGACGGCAGTTCCCCCGTTGCGGTACTGACGAGAGCCGACCTGCTGGAGTTCCTGGCCCTCCAAAGCTGAGCCCGCCGCCGCGGCGGGTCAACTCTTCGGATGTGACCGCAGACGTAGTCTCGACCGAGATGTTCGTTAGCTGCCGAAGGCTTGTGCCAGGTCGGCGATCAGGTCGTCGGGGTGCTCGATGCCCACCGAGACCCTGACGAGAGCCGGGGACACCTCCATGCCGGAGCCGGCGAGGCTCGCGTGCGTCATCTTGCCGGGATGCTCGATGAGCGACTCCACCCCGCCCAAGGATTCGCCGAGGAAGAACAGCTTCGTCCTCTCGCACACGCGCAACGCGTCGGCTTCCGACGCGGCATCGAACGAAACCATTCCCCCGTACAACGCCTCCCCTGCGGCCGACATCTGCTTGCCGGCCAGTGCGTGCCCGGGGAACGACTCGAAGCCGGGATAGTAGACCGCCGACGCGGACGACTCCTCGGCGAGCCACCTCGCCACCTGCGCGGCCCCCTCGCAGTGCGCGCGCATCCTTATCGCCAGCGTCTTCAAGCCGCGGAGGAGGAGCCACGCGTCGAAGGGGCCGGGCACCGCGCCGACCGCGTTCTGGAGGAAACGGAGTCGCGCCACCAGTTCCTCGTCGTCTACGACCAGGGCGCCCATGACGAGATCGGAATGCCCGCCAAGGTACTTCGTGGCCGAGTAGATGACGACGTCTGCCCCGAGATCGAGCGGACGCTGGAGGTACGGGGTAGCGAAGGTGTTGTCGACCGCCAGCAGCGCACCGGCCGAGTGGGCCGCGTCGGCCAGCATGGCGAGGTCGACGATCTTCAGCATCGGGTTCGTGGGGCTCTCGGCGATCAGCAGGCCGGCCCCGCCACCGACGGCGCCGGCGACGGCGCTCTCGTCCGTCATGTCAACCGTGACCCATTCGATCCCGAGGTCGGCGAGGACCTTGGCGAACAACCGGTACGTCCCGCCGTAGATGTCGTCGGACATGACGACCTTCTGTCCGCTCGAAAGGGTGAGCGCGAGCGTGGCCGTCGCCGCCATCCCCGACGCGAACGAGATCGCGCCCCCGGCCCCCTCGAGGTCGGCAAGACAGGTCTCGAGGGCGCGGCGGGTCGGGTTGTCGGTGCGGGAATATTCGAATCCTTTGTGCTCGGCTACGGAATCCTGGACGTAGGTCGATGTTTGATAGATGGGAACCACCGCCGCCCCGGTGGTCGGGTCGGGGTCCTGCCCGGAATGGATGGCGGCGGTTTCAAAGCGCATACGATCGGTCATGGAAGCTCCGTAGAAGGGGATGAGGCAACTGTCTGAGCTAAGGGACTTGGATACCACGGCTGACCACAAGCGAGGTGAGGAGCGGGACGGCTGGATCGCCCTCACGGGACAGGGACTCGAGGGGGCCGGGCGGATACCCATCCTCTACTCGCGCGAGATCGAGCGCGCCGAAGGCCGCCCCCGCGTGTTCACGCCGTTCACCGAGAACGAAGACCAGATCGTCCCCGACAGCCTCGAGATCGTGGCGGGGATCGATCCCGAGGACACGTCGCCCCTCGACGGCGCGGTCGGGTTGCTCCTGCCGGGCGGCGGCGACGTCGACCCGTCCCACTACGGGCGCCCGCGTCATCCCCGCACCAAGCGGGTGAGCCGGTTGCGCGACCGGGTCGAATCCACGCTGCTGCGCGAGGCGCTGCGGCGAGACATGCCGGTGCTCGCGATCTGTCGCGGCTTTCAGTTGTTGAACGTCCTTCTCGGAGGAACGCTGGACCAGCATCTGGCCGACAACCCCGAGCTGATCGACCACGACAGGGACATGCCGCGCGCCGAGCCCGTCCACCACATCCGGATCAAAGGTGATTCGAGGCTGGCGAAGATCTTCGGCGAGACGGAAGTGCCGGTGAACTCCCATCACCACCAGGGGTTGGAGAAGGTCTCTTCCGAACTCGAGATGATCGCGTGGGCCGGAGACGGGACCCTGGAGGCCGTCGCCGGGAGGGACTACAGCTGGGTCCTCGGCGTCCAATGGCATCCCGAGGTCATGGCCCCCGTCGATCACCGGCAGATGAAGATCTTCGACGACTTCGTCGAGGCGACGCGCTCCTACGCCGCGGCCCGCAGCGCCGCCTGACCATTTTCCGGCTTACGAAAGTTAGCCCCCGAGCAACAGTTCTGTCTAAGAATCTGGGGTGGCGAGGCCCATCAGGGCGGCGACGTCCTCCGCCGAGCCCGAGTAGGCGATGCGCTCGGCGACCACGGGCGAGCTCGACGAGATGATCGCCACCACCGGCTCGTCCTGCGACCACCGGTCGAGATCGATGCGACCGCGTCCGCCCGTTGCGACCGTGATCCCCTGGAGCTCGTCGGGCCGGAGCGGCTCGCCCGACGCGCGCCGAAGCTCGACGTCGACCTCCGCCTCCTCCTCGCCGAGGTTCAGGATGATGATCGAATCGCTCGTCGGGTTGGCGGCGGGGAGGCCGAGCCACACGTTCGTGGATGGTTCCGTGGCGCCGATCTCGGACGCGTACCCCCGGAACGCGCCCGAGTCGTACCAAACGGATCTCTCGGCGACGAGTTCCACACCGTTCACCGACCGAACCACCACGCTGACGGAGCCGACGTCCCTCTCGTCCAACGCGTGAGATAGATCGATCTCCCGTGTGCTCCCGACGTCGACCTTGAAGCCGACCAGTGACTCGGGTTGGATCATCCGCTTATCGGTGATCAGCGACACGTCGACGAGCGCCTCTTCGTCGCTCGGATTGAGTATCGAGAGCCGTTCCTCGAGGCCATCGCCGGAGGCTCCGGTCGGGAAGTACCACTCGAGCGCCGGCTCGGTCGCGCCCAACGTGAGACTGGCTCCCGGCGGTTGGTTCTCAGGCTTGGCGAAGACCACCTTCCACGCAACGAAGCGCCCGCGGACGGACCTGACCTCGGCTCCCAACACCTTCTGTTGCAGGATGAACCTGTTCATCCTCAGTGTCGTCGCGTCACCGCTGGGGATCGCGACGTCGTTCAGGTTCGCCTTCGATCGCGAGCCACCCTTCGTATGGAAGGTGACGCGCACGACCGCCTCATCGGGGAACGGGTTGTAGAGGATCAGCGATTCGTTAAAGCCGAGCGCGACCGATCCTTGAGGGAAGAACCACTCGGTCGACGCCTCGGTCGAGCACGCCGCCGACGCCAGGCCCCCCACCGGTTCCGTGTAGGTCGTCGCGGCCGAGGCGGCGACTCGGCCGCCGTAACCCACTAGCCCTAGCGGGGTGTTGTCGTCGACGTCGTGGAAGAGGGCGCGGGCGCCCAGGTCTTGCGTCTCGCCGTCGCCGGGCTCGATCCCGGCGGTGACCGACGACTCGTCGAACCCGGAGCCGGCAAGGTGCACGGTCCCCTCGGTTCCGCCTCCGCTTGACGGACAGAACACGGCTCTCTCCGTGAAGATCCGGCTCTGCTCCGCCACCGGCGCGGGCGGTTCCGTCTCGTCCGTGACGCCGTCGAACGCGACCCCGAGCGCCAGCACCGCGATCAACGTCGCGCCCATCACGAGTTCCCGAGAACGCGACAGGATCATGACCGAACCTCCGTCCTCAGCCGGGGTCCGCCGCGGCGGGTCGAGAACGCGGCTCCCGTTACGACGATCCATCCCAGAGCGACCGCGAACAACAACAGTAGGTTCGTAGGCGAGCGGGGGTACTGGACCTCGAGTTTCCCCTCTCCCGACGGCACCTCGAAGGCGTTCCCCCAGACGCTCGGAGTCTTGTCGATCACCTCGTCGCGGAACTGTCCCTCCCAGGCGGGGTCGGCGCTCTCGGCGAGGAACGCAACGCCGGGCCCGACCGCCTGTGGGTCCTCGTAGTTCGCCGACGACTTGGAATCGAGTGAATCGAGCCCCAACTCGTCGTCGGAGCGCGCGAGCGTCGGATCGGCCTCATCGATGGCTCGAACGAAGCTGGGCATGGTGTCGTAGAGACCGGCGCGCGGAAGGAAGGTCTCGTTCTCGAGCACGAGATAATCGGGTTCCGCCCGGACGATGGCGAGGTCTCTCTGATCGAGCCATCCCTCGTCCACCTCACCTCGCTGCATGACGATGTAGTGAACGTTGAACGCACCCAGCAACGCACCGGCGCGATCTGTATCGCCGCGCTCGACCGAATCGATCACGGCTCTCAGTCTCGACCAACCTCTACTCGTCACGCGCTCGAACTGATCGCTCATGACCTGGCCGCGCGACCCGGTAACGAACGTATCCCCGACGGGCCGCATGACGGACCTGACCGGCGGCGCCCATCGATGCCCGACCCACAGCGCCCGGTAGCGCCCCGCGGCCGACGCCTCCGCCGCCAACAAGCTGCGGATCTGCGCCACGATCTCGGAGTTCTCGCGCCCACTCCCTCGCCCGGGGGCCCACGAACCACTCAGAACCGCGGGTCCGAGGCCGGCAACGACGAGGAAGATCGCCGTCGCGAAGCCGCCGAGCGTCGTCCAGTGGACCCAACCGAATCCGCGCCGGGGCAGGTCGAGCCTGAACGCACCGACCGACAACCCGACCAAGCCTGCGAAGCAGGCGGAGACGAGGACGCCCGCTTCGGTGGGGGACGCGACCAGTGGTTTGAGCGACCCGGACGACATCAGCGTGATGACCCAGCCCATCATGACGATGACCGCCCACAGAGCCAGCGCCAACCTGCGGCGCGCCCCACGTCCCGCCAGCACGGCGATCAGTCCGAGGAGAGGGAGCGCGAGTCCGAAGAGAACGCGACCCTCGGGTGTCTGCCCCAACACCACGCTGGCCATCCCGTGCTCCGCGAAACTCGCCGCGTAGGCGGACGAGGTGGGGGCCGAGCGCAGAAGGTCCAACGGTCCCCCATCCGAGAACCAATGCAGGCTCCACGGAAGCAGCAGTGCCCACCCAGCGAGCAATCCCGTCACCGAGAGGATGACTCCGGCAAGAGCACGCTCTCCCTGAACGAACAGGCCGCGTATGCCGCCGACGAGGACCGCTACGAGTAGATACAAGAGGAGCGATCCCGGAACGAAGGCCGCGGAGATCGCCGCGCCGAGGGCAACCGCGGCGAGAGAACGGGTCGGTCTCCACCCGGGGGGGCGCGCCCATCCGCCGAGACGAACCATCGAGTGCAGCACGAACGGCGCCGCCGCGCCGAACACCAGCGCGCCCAACGCGCCCTCGCGCAGACCCACGTAGCCCACGGCTCCGAGCATGTAGATGGAGCCCGCCGCAACGCGTCCGGTCCTGTCGACGAGATCGGACACGAGGTTGTAAGCGCCCTTGAACGCGAGGATGCCGAGCGCCAACACGAGGATCTTCTGGGCCGCGCCTGCCGCGCCGAAGGTCGCCACCGGGAAGATCCCGAGTAGGGCCAACGCCGCCGGAGCATCGCCGGGTTGACCCAGTCCGACGGCGCGCCACGGCGACAAGAACGCCTGCCACAGCGCGGTCCCGTTCTCCGGATAGGGAAGCAGCTCGCCCACCGCCGCCTGCGGGCTCCACCAGACATGCCGGAATCCGATGAGCAGGGCCACGACCGAGAAGAACAGCGCCACGCCCAGCCATCCCTTCAGCTGGCTCCCGAGCACCTTGGCCTGGGTGCCTCGGGCGGCGAGCACCTCGGCGCGACGTCCCCATCCCTCCTCGAGACGATCGCGTTGATGAGCGATGTAGAAGCGCAGACGTTTCGTTTGCCGAACCGTCAAACGTCTCAGTTTCAGGTCAGATATCCGCCGGTCCTTCTGGACGCGGCGACGTTCCGCGAGCGTCTGCGGGATGTGGACGAGGTTCCATCCCAGTGCGCGCGCCAGGTTGAAGATCTCGCCCGGCTGTCGCAAGACGATGAACCCCAACATCTCGGCCAGGGTTAGAAGGATGAACTGCGGGACGAGGCCCAGCAGTCGAATGGTCGAGGCGTTCTTGAAGACCGTGCGCAGACGGTTGCGGCGGATGTAATAACGCTGCGGTTTGAACGGTGATGGACGCTGACTCGTTGCCAGTGCTATCGCATGGCGAGCGCGAGCGCGCGGCTCCAAACGAACGACCAACCCCATCAGCCGGGCGCGCCAGCAGAGATCGAGATCCTCCGCGAATGCCCTCAATCGCGAGTCCCACCCGCGCATCTGCTTGAACACGTCGTGACGGACGAGCATGCAGGTGCTGGTGACGTAGAAGACCTCTCCAGGCGTGTCGTGCTGCCCGAGATCGATCTCACCTTCCTCGAGACCCTTGTAGGGATATCCGAAACGGTCCGCCGCCATCCCGACCTCTTCCAGGCGTTGGGGGTCATCCCAGGAAACGATCTTGGGGCCGACGACGGCCGTGATGTCGTCGGCAAGGAGCCTCTCCATCATCCTCTCGACGGAGTCCGGGTCGAGCGCTGCATCGTCGTGGATGAACAGCAAGACGTCGGCGTCGGTACGCACGCGGGACAACGCCCAATTGATCGCGCCGCCGAACCCGAGTGGTCGCGCCGTCCTGAGATAACCCCAGCGTCGGTTGCGCAGATGTCTCTTGACGACCCTCTTCAGCGGGGGCTCAACGCGCGAATCCACCGATGCGTCGTCGACCACGAGGACATCGAGCAACGGGTAGGTCTGCACCGCCAGCGAGACCAGACAATCCCGGATCCAGCTGCGCCCGTTGTGCGTAACGACGATCGCGAGCACGCTGGGGATCGAACCCTCCTCGCGCTCGCGCGCCTCTGGTTCCGGCCGCTGGGTGCCGGTCGCGATCGCGGTCATCCGCGGCTTAGACCCGGTCCGTCAAGGGGGCCGGGGCCGCCCCCGGGCGCCCGTAAAGTGTGGTGCGCCTCCTCGGGACCCTCCCTATGGAGGTGATCAATTCCTTCATCTCCTCGACGGTTAGCTCTTGCCCATGGCTCGCGCCCGCGGCACGCGAGATGTTCTCATCCATGAGGGTTCCGCCCAGATCGTTGGCTCCCGCTTGCAGGGCCAGCTTGGTTCCCTCGACCCCCATCTTCACCCACGAGACCTGGATGTTACGTACCGCACCGTGCAAGGCGATGCGAGCCACCGCGTGCATCTTGAGAGCTTCCTCGAACGTCGGCCCCCTCCTCGCCTTCCCACGGAGATAGATCGGCGACGCCATATGCACGAACGGCAAGGGTACGAACTCGAAGAGCCCGTTGGCATCACCATCGGCGACGACGTCTCGGTGGAGTTGCTTCACGACCGCGAGGTGCCGTGCCCAATGCCGCGGCCCCTCCACCGTCCCGAACATGATCGTGGCGTTCGAGCTAAGCCCCAGCGAATGGGCGATCCGATGGACGTCGCACCAATCGCTCGTTCCGATCTTGTCGGGACAGATGATCGCTCGGATCTCATCGTCCAAGATCTCCGCGGCCGTCCCGGGAAGCGTCGCCAGACCCGCGGCGTAGAGACGGGCCAGGAAGTCGCGCACCTCGATGCCCGACGCGGCGGCACCCTGCGCAACCTCGAGAGCGGTGAACGCGTGCACGTGCATGTCGGGCACCGCGTCCTTGACGGCCGTGAGGTACTCCACGTAGTTGTCGCCGGTGAACGAATGATGGATCCCGCCCTGCATGCAGACCTCAGTCGCGCCGCGTTCCCACGCCTCCACGGCTCGGCCCGCGACCTCTTCGGGTGAGAGTAGATAGGGCTCGCCTCTGAGATTCAGCGATCGCGGACCCTTGGAGAAGGCGCAGAAACCACAACGGAAGT
This sequence comes from Actinomycetota bacterium, assembly GCA_050694195.1. Classification (GTDB taxonomy): domain Bacteria; phylum Actinomycetota; class CADDZG01; order CADDZG01; family WHSQ01; genus JBOGXG01. The sequence continues at coordinate 8,761 of JBOGXG010000040.1, forward strand.
AACAGAGGTTCGTGTAGTTGATGTTCCGATTGACGACGAACGTCACCTCGTCCCCGACCTCTCGCTTGCGAAGCTCATCCGCGACGGAGAACAGGCGCTCGACCTCGCGCCCCCGCGCCGTGAACAGAAGCGCGACCTCCGCTTCGTCGAGGTCGACCCCGTCCACCGCCTTGTCGAGGGCGCACCACACCGTCGGACGTGTGACGCGGCCCGCGACCCGCCATGCGCCGGCGTGAGCGGCTTCGATCGTTGCGTAGCCGCTCGGCGGCGGCGACTCGTCCATCCCCGCGAACCATGCCTCGTCGGGTCGCCGGTACCCGTCGCCGTCGATCGCGTCGAGAACCTTGCCCCGGAGGGAGGGGTCGATCCATCGCTCGAGCGCGGCGGGCGTGGAGCAGTAACTCGGATACACCGCGAGACGCTCCATCAGCGTGAAGCCGCGCGACTCCGTGACGTCGTTGAGTTCGTCAAGATGGGGCCACGGAGCCTCCGGGTTGACATGATCCGGGGTGACCGGTGAGACGCCGCCCCAATCGCTAAGACCGGCGGCGAGGTAGGAGCCGTATTCGGCGGGGCTCAAGTTGGGGGGAGCCTGCACGCCGACCTCAGGACCCATGATGAGGCGGGTCAACGCGATCGCCAGCCGCATCTCATCGGCACCCGGCTCCGGTTGATCCCTCATCTGGATGTCGGGCTTGGCACGGAAGTTCTGCACGATGACTTCCTGGATGTGTCCGTGCCGCTCGTGCGACCGGCGGATCGCCAGTAGCGCGTCTATGCGCTCGTCGTACGTCTCACCGATACCGATGAGGATCCCGGTCGTGAACGGAACGCTCGCGCGTCCGGCGTTCTCCAACGTTGCGAGGCGCACGGCCGGTTTCTTGTCGGGCGCTCCGAAATGAGCCATCCCCCGCGCGAGCAGGCGTTCCGAGAGCGTCTCGAGCATGGTGCCCTGGCTGACGCTCACTGGACGGAGCGCGCACGTCTCCTCGAATGTCAGCGCGCCGGGATTGACGTGTGGGAGGAGCGTCGTCTCGTCCAGCACCGCCCTGCAGGCCGCGACGAGATACTCGATCGTGGAGCCGAAGCCCATCGCCTCGAGCTCGGCCCTCGCCTCGGGCCACTTGCGCTCGGGCTTGTCGCCGAGGGTGAACAGGACCTCCGCGCATCCTGCCGACTCCCCGCGCCGCGCCACCTCGAGGACCTCGTCCAATGTCATGTAGGCGCGCGCTCCCGGCCGAGGAGGATGAGCAAAGGTGCAGTAGCCGCAGGCATCGCGACACAACTGCGTGAGCGGAACGAAGACCTTCTTCGAGAACGTGATGCGAGGGCCGGTGTGGGAATCGCGCAGGTCCCCCGCGGCTCGGATCACGACGTCGGGCGCGGAGCGAGCCAGCGCCGCCAGCTCGCGCACCTCGCCCTCGTCACGGAGCCGGCCATCTGCCGCCGACCGAGCGAGGCCCTCCAAGCGATCCATGGGGGCAACGCTAACGGGTCACACCCCGCAGCGCGCGCCGCCCACTACACTGCCGCCATGAAAGTAACGGCGCTTGCGGGTGGCGTTGGGGGCGGCAAGCTCCTCGTTGGGCTCCAGCGGGCGACGGATGGCCTCACCGCTATCGTCAACACGGCCGACGACGCCGTCATCTACGACGTGCACGTTTCCCCCGACGTGGACATCGTTACTTACTGGTTGGCGGGGCTCGCCGACACCGACAGAGGATGGGGCATCAGGGGCGACACCTTCGAGGCCGTCGACGCGCTGGGGCGGCTGGGGACCTATCCCTGGTTCCGCCTGGGTGACCGCGACCTCGCAACGTGCATGTTCCGCACGGGACGATTGAGGGCCGGTGACACCCTGACCGCAGTGACCGACACGATCAGGCGCGCGCTTGACGTTCCCACGACGATCCTCCCGATGTCGGACGATCCGGTATCCACCCGAGTGGTGACGGCCGACCGTCGGGTCCTGGAGTTCCAGCAGTACTTCGTGGCCGAGCGCCACGAGCCCGAGGTCGTCGAGGTGAGGTTCGCGGGGATCGCCGACGCCAAGCCGGCCCCCGGTGTCGTGGAGGCACTCGAGACGGCGGACAAGGTCATCATCTGTCCCTCGAACCCCGTCGTTTCGATAGGGCCGATCCTGGCTCTGCCGGAAGTGAGAGACGTCCTCAGGGCTCATCCGTCCGTGATCGCGGTGTCGCCGATCGTGCGCGGGACTCCGCTGAAGGGTCCGGCCGACAAGCTGCTCCGGGCGGTAGGCGCGGAGGTCAGCGCGTCCGGGGTCGCAGCGTTGTACGCCGACTTCGTCGACCTGTTCGTTGTCGACGAGAGCGACGCCGAAGAGATCGACCGAGTCGAGGCCATAGGCATCCGCGCCGCGGGGATCGACACGATCATGGTCGACCACGACGCGTCGGAGAGACTGGCCCGGGCTTTGCTGTGATCGAGATCCATCCGCTCGAAGGCATCCCCGAGGTTCGGCCCGGAGATGACCTGGCCGGCCTGATCGCGACGAGCGCGGAGGCATCCGGCGGTCTCGTCGCGGATGACGTCGTCGTCGTGACGCAGAAGGTCGTATCCAAGGCGGAGGGGCGGCTCGTCCCGGCAACGGAGAAGAGCTCGGCGGTTCAAGCCGAGAGCGTCCGAGTCCTCCGGCGTTCCGGGACGATGTTGATCTCCGAGACGAGACAGGGCTTCGTCTGCGCCAACGCCGGCGTCGATGAATCGAACGTGGGAGACGGGAACCTCGCGCTCCTCCCCTTGGACCCCGACGCCTCCGCGCGCCGGCTCCGGTCGCGTCTGGAACATCTAGGCGGGGTCGACATCGCAGTGATAGTGAGCGACACCTTCGGGCGTCCGTGGCGATCGGGGCAGACCGATGTTGCGATCGGGATAGCCGGGGTCGCTCCGTTCCTCGACTACGTCGGAACGGAGGACACCGAGGGGAAGGTCATGACCGCCACCCGGATCTGCGTCGCGGACGAGTTGGCCGGTGCGGCCGAGCTCGTGATGGGAAAGACACGGCGCGTGTGCGCCGCGATCGTGAGGGGCGCGATGGTCACGCGCGCGCGGGCGACGGCGACGGAGATCGTCCGTCCGGTGGAGCAGGATCTCTTTAGGTGAACCTGGAACAAGCGGTGGCGGCCCGGCGAAGCGTACGGGCCTTCGAGGATCGTCCGGTCCCCCGTGACCTCGTGGAGAAGGCCATCGAACTGGCCGTCCAGGCCCCCGCACCCCATCACTCGTCGCCGTGGCGTTTCGTGCTCCTGGAGGAACCGGAAGAGAAAGAGTCGTTCTCGAGGACGATGGGGGCCGCGTGGAGGCGGGATCTCGAGGCCGACGGGATGGCGACCGATCGCATCGACGGCATCCTCGGGCGCTCGCATGCGTTGCTGACCGCCGCTCCGCTCCTGACCGTCTGTTGCGCCGACGTCTCCCGAGCCCACGACTACCCGGACGAGCGACGCCGCGGCGCCGAATGGACGCTGTTCGCCCACTCCGTGGGGGCCGGATTGCAGACGTTCATGCTGTCGCTCGCGGCCGACGGCGTGGCATCGTGCTGGCTCTCCGCGCCGGTCTTCTGCAGGGACGTCGTGCGTCGCCACTTCGCGCTTCCCGAAGGCGTCGAGCCCCAGGCGCTGGTACTGGTCGGCTACGCCTCGGCCGACTACACCCCGAGGGAGCGGACGCCTCCGACCGCGAGTGATTACCTCCTCCGTCCTGATAGCCTCCTTCGCCGTGAGTAAGAAGCTAGAGGAGAAGCAGCAGCGCCGCCTGGCGGAGGAGCGCAAGCGTCGCGAACAGCAACGAGCGGCGCGCAAGCGGAACTTCCTCACCATCTCGATCGCGGTCCTCGTCGGCGCACTCGTCGTCGGCCTCATCATCATGGATCGGGAGAGCAACGACGCGTCCACCGAGCAGGCCGGTGTCGCGGCGGGCGAAGCGGGGTGCACGGACGTCCAGGAGATCGATGAGGCGGGCCGCACCCACGTCGAGGAGGGGACCGACGTCCAGTACGAGACCAGTCCCCCGACCTCGGGCGACCACTACGGCACTCCCGCAGACGCGGGCTTCTACCCCACCTCCGTCCCCGAGGAGACCTTGGTCCACAACCTGGAGCACGGCCAGATAGTCATCTGGTATCGGCCCGACGCCCCCCAGGCCACCATCGACGCGATCGAGACCGTGGTGGAGGACGAGCCGATCGCGCTCCTGGCCGCCCCCTACCAAGACGTGCCGACGGGTTCGGAGCTGTCCTTCACCGCGTGGGGCGCCATGCAGTCCTGCGCCGACTTCTCCAATGCCATCCTCAGCGAATTCCGCGCTCAGTTCCAGGGCCAGGGGCCGGAGCAGGTCGGCATCCCGACCTTCGACGGCTAAAGGGGCCTGACTACCTGACCGCTTTCGGATTCGCGCGGAAGTACGCCACCGTCTGCTTCAGCCCGTCTCCCAGCGCCACCGATGGCGTCCATCCGAGCACCTCTGCCGCTTTCGAGTTATCGATGACGATGCGGTTGAGCTCTCCGGGTCGCGCGGCCGCGTAGACGGGCTCGAAGCGAGACCCCGTCAACTCCGCGAGCCGGGCATAGAGCTCGTTGACCGAGAGCTCGGCACCGCTCCCGATGTTGACGAGCTCGGCGCCTCCGCGGTCGCGCGCGGCAAGGAACGCCGACACGACGTCCTCCACGTAGACGAAGTCGCGCGTCTGCGTACCGTCGCCGTAGATCGTGCAGGGGCGTCCCGCCAGCATCTTGCGCGAGAAGATCGCGACGACCTGTCCCTCCAACCCGACCTCCGCCGCCGGCTCCTGCCGTGGCCCGTAGACGTTGGAGAGTGCCAGTGCCGTGTAATCGAGTCCCTTGACGACCTTGAAGTAGCGGAGGTAGTCGATGGCGATCTTCTTCGAGACGCCGTAGGGCGACTCGGGAAGGGCCTCCGGGATATAGACCTGGTCCTCGGTGACCGGCAGGCGGGATCCGTCGGGCTCGCCGTAGATGCAACCGCCCGAGGACGTGAACACGACCTTCCCGACGCCGGCCCCGTCGGCGGCATGGAGGATGTTGAGCGTTCCGAGGACGTTGACGTTCGCGTCGTGCAGGGGATCCGCCACCGACTTTCGCACGTCCACCTGCGCGGCGAGATGAAAGATCACATCCGGTTTGTTCCTCTTGATGACGTCGGCGATAGCGGTCGAGGTGATGTCCACTCGCTGGAACGTGAACTTCCCGATCGCCGTACGACGAGCGTCGGCGAGGTTCGCGAGCGAACCCGAGGACAGATTGTCGACGCCGAGCACCTCTTCGCCCTCGGCCAAGAGCCGGTCGACGAGGTGTGAGCCGATGAACCCGGCGGCTCCCGTTACGAGTACCTTCACAGCCGTCCCTTCCTCATGAGCCCACCGAATCCCCGTCGGCGACCGTTACGCCGTCCAGGTGAGCGCCGGCGGCCACGGATACGCCGGCACCGAGGATCGAATCCTTCACATGGGCGTCGCTTGCGATCACCGTCCCCGGAAGGACGACCGAACGCTCGACGACCGCACCGGCCTCGACCACGACCCGGGGGCCCAGGCAGGCAGAGGATACCCGTGCTCCGGCCGATATCTCGGCCCCCTCACCCGCAACGACTGCAGCGGGGGCCGGGTCTGGCACGGCGTCCGTCTTGAACCGGCCCGACAGCGCGTCGAGGTTCGTTGCGAGGTATTTCTCCGGCGTCCCCACGTCCATCCAGTACCCGTCGGTGGGAACCGCGAATAACCGAGCCCCCTCCTCTACGAGGCCCGGGAACAGCGCTCGCTCGGCCGACCACTCGGCGCCGGCGGGGATGCGGGTGAGGACGGACGGTTCGAGGATGTAAACGCCGGCATTGATCAGGTTCGTCGGAGCCTCGCCCGGGGGCGGCTTCTCGATGAAGCCGAGCACGCGCCCGTCCTCTTCCGTCGGCACGACGCCGAAGGCGGACGGGTCCTCAACCGGCGTGAGGACGATCGTCCCCTCCGCCTCGCGGGACCGATGGAAGTCGAGCATGGCGGTGAGGTCCATGTCCGAAAGGATGTCTCCGTTGAACGCGAAGAAGGTATCGCCCGTCACGAGATGCTCCGCGTTCTTCATGGCGCCGGCCGTCCCCAGCGGCTCGGGCTCGTGAGTGACCTCCACACGCATGCCCCGCGCCGACGCAACCGCGACCGCTTCGTCGAACGCCTCGGCCAGGTACGAGGTCAGGAGTACGGCGTCGTTGATCCCGTGCCTCTGCAGCAGGTCGAAAACGTGATGGATGTGCTCGCGGTTCGCGATCGGCAGGAGGTGCTTGGGGCGCGTATACGTGAGAGGACGAAGCCGCGTCCCGAAACCCCCGGCGATCAGCAGAGCCTTCACGGGCGTCCTACGTCCGTCTGAAGGACAGGCCGATGATCGCGATCCCCATCGCCACGACGACGACCCCGGCCCAACGAAGCGTGGGCACGTGTTCGTTCAAGAACACGCGCGCGAAGAGCACGATCAGGATGTACGAGATGCCGACGATCGGGTACGCGACCGATAGCGGAACCCGGGAGAGGACGACCAACCAGAACAGAGCGGAGATGCCGAACAGGAAGAGCCCGACCCAGAGCCGGGGCTCCCGCGCGGCCCGGAGAAGCGTGTCCCCGGCATCTGAGACCTGCGCCCCCCCGATCCTCCCGATGCGATCCATCGCGCTCTTCAAAGTGACCTGTCCCGCGACCGCGAAGGACACACTGATCAGCAGGAGGATGAGCGAGATGAGCCGCCCGCTGTGCTCGCCGGCGGCGACGGGGATCACTTCGGGGGGTGGGGCCTCCAGTGGCATGTCGGCGAGTCTAAGTTAGACGCTGCCCGTAACCAATAACCCTAGACGTCGCAGTTCACCACCATCCCGGTCGCCTTCGTCCACGTGATGCGGCCGTCGGCGAACGTCGCACGCAACAGACCCGCTTGCTTCTCTAGGTCGGCGACGGGGTAGCCGCAATCGGACCCGGCGCTCCCCATGGACCGGTAGCGATCGTCGATCCGGCCCCACAGCGCGTAGGCCGTCCCACCCTTGTCGGCGAGGTACAGCGTCCCCCGGGAGAACCTCTGCTTGCGGCCGCGACCGGGCAAGCTCGCGGCACGCTTGCCGGCACTTGTCGGGAGACCCACCGATCCCGTAGGGCCGCCGTTGCGGAGATAAGCCCGCTCGAACGAACCGCGCACCATGTGGACGCCATGCTTCTTCGACCACAGGATCCGACCGTCCTGATAGGTGGCTCCCTTGAAGCCCGAGCCACCCCACACGCCGGTGCGAGGGAGGCCGAGGGCCCCGCCCTCCCGTCCCAGGTTGTCGTACTTCTTCAACACGGCCCCCCACTGCCATACGGTCTTGCCGGTCGCCTTCGCCCGCGTCATCCGGCCCTTCCGGAAGTCCTGGGCCCAGCCTCTGCCCGTCTTCCACCCACGAGGGACGGAGTAGGTACCGCTCACGGGATCGCCGGGGCCGTCGAGTTTGTTGTATCGGCTCCTGAACTTCTTGCCGACCTGTGCGCCGAGATCGACGCGGAACAACGTGTCCTTCAGCCCGAGAACCGATCGAAGAGACCACCCGCTGACTCGAGCGGTCTTGTTCGACCCCTCGATCCGCGCGCCTCCCTTGCCGTTCACGACCATGGTCACGCGACCAGATACTCCGAAAGGCTTCACGAGATCGAAATCTTTGAGCGCACCGGTTCCGTACGCGGAGTTGAGCTTGGATGAGAAGGTCGCGTACGACATCGTGATCTTCCACTTGTGGTTGGGGTTGTCGCCTCCCGCCTTGTCGGCCTTGTCGCTCACGCCTCGCAGGTACGGGATCGCGGCCCCACCCCATACGTTCTCGTTGTCCTCCGTGTGCCCGCCGGACGACGATGAGTAGAGGGCCTGGATCGTCCCCCCGTTGTACTTCACGATCTGTCTATCCGTCTCGTCGACGGCCCTCTTCCAATCGTCCCAGTACTCGCCCGACCCGGTCCGCTTGGCGTCCCCGATGTAGGCCTGGTCGATGGTCGAGTCGTAGACCGCGCAGTCACATGGATAGCGGTGTTGACCGGACCTCTCGATCTTCGAAAGCGCGTAGGTGCGTCCCGCTATGGCTTGAGCCTTCAGCGCCGCCGCCGGCCACGACGAGGGCACCTCGCCCAAACCGTAGAGGTACTTCTGCATGGGAAGCGAGAGCACGAGGCGCGCGCAGTGGTTGTTGCCGCACGACGACGAATCGTAGGAACCGATCTCGGCGCGCCCATAGGCGTACTTGGCCGACTTTCCGGAGACGGACAGCAGCGATCCGAACTTCTCGAAAGTAAGTACGAGTGGATGCGAAGGATCCCCGAAGATGGTCCTGCCGTCGTTCTTGACCTTGTTGCCGTTCTTGAAGAGGCGGAACCCGCCGGTGCGACCTGCCTCGGCGCGCCACGACGTTCCCGGCCCCCCTTTCGCAACGGTCCCGGATCGACCGGCGACCTTTACCGCAAGACGCCCCGATCCACCCGACTTCTGCGACGAGAAAGAGATGGACGATGTCGACGATCCGTAGGCGGGAAGGAGGCCCACACGAACCCTCGACGGGATGGACTCCGATGCGACCTTGGACTTGGAGTAGTAATGCTCGAGGATCTGCTCCGCGCTCTTCCCTTGCTTGGCGCGACCGAGAGCGCCGTACTGCGACATGCCGATGCCGTGGCCGTAGCCGCCGCCGGTGATCGTCACCGTTCTCTCGGCGCGGGCGGGTCCAGGAACCAGGAGGGCGCCGGCGATCGCAGTCACCAGCAACGTTCTCGCGATCCTCATCCTTCTCATGATGCTCCCTAAAACGACATATCGACCATACGTAGACCTACGCATACAGGTGTTGACTCACGCAACATCACGTCCGGGCCACGTCCGTGAACGAGGCCCTACCTTCCTACAACGGAGGAATAGGCCCCCATGGTCGCGGTCGCGCATCCCTCCCAGGTGAAGCCGGCCGCTCGGACCCGGCCCCCCATGATGCATCGGCGTCTCAGGGCCTCATCCGTAGCGAGTCGAGCGATCCCCACGGCGATCTCCTCCTCGTCCAGAGGATCGACGAGTAGCGCCGCGTCGCCGAGGACCTCCTCCGCCGCGGGATAGCGACCCACGAGCGCAGGCGTTCCCGCAGCCATGGCTTCTAGGGGCGGGAGACCGAATCCTTCGTACAGCGACGGGTAACAGAAGACGTCGGCCGCGGCAAGGAGACCGGGCAGTGTCTCGTCGCCCACCCAGCCCGTGAGAACCACGTCCGGAGTGGCCGGCAGGTCGGGACCCCATCCACGAGGACCGGCGAGGACCAGCGTCCATCCCGGTAACTCCCGGCGTGCCGACGTCCACGCCGCGAGCAGACGGGTGAGGTTCTTGCGGGGCTCGAGGGTGCCGACGGCGACGACGAAACGCCCGGCGATACCCATGCGTCCGAGCACCGTGTCCGACAGGGGGGATGCCCCGAAGAAGACGGGTGACACGCCCTCCGGTGTAACCGAGATCTTCCCCTCTGATGCGGAGAGCCGCTCGCTCAACTCGGCGCCGATCGCGGCCGTCGGAACGAGAACACGCTGGGCGCGGCGAACGGACCACGGCACCAACTCGCGCAACGCCTCGCCACCCGGCCACACATCGTCGCGATAGAACGAGAGATCGTGCACCGTGACTACGCCGGGCAGATGCCCCAGCGCGGGAAGGACGAAGTTGGTTGCATGTATCAGATCGACGTGACCTACGAGGCGCTCGATCGACGGTCGATCGAAGCGCGTCCACAGGGCGCGCGCGACCCGTTGGGGAACTCGCCACCGTGCGATCGATCCATCGGTGCGACCCCTGAGGGATACGGCGAACCTCCGAAGTCGGAGCCCGCGCTCCTCCAGGGAGTGGCCGAGTTCGGCCGTGTAGCGACCGACGCCGGTCGGTGGATCGAGTAAGGGCCCTGCATCGAACCCGACGGTTAGGCCCGTAGCGTCGCCCATGGTCAGGTCGTCGAGAGCGGGGGGCGGTCGATCACAGAAGGATGGTAGCCGGGAGGTTGCCCGGTGCCTGCGACAATCTGCTGCGATGAACAGTCCGCTGAGGGTGACCATGACGCTCGAACAGTGCTGGCATCGCGTCCCCGGCGGCACGGCTGTTGCCGGGATCGGGATGGCTCGGGCCGTGGATGCTCGTGCCGACGCCATCGTGACCGGTGTCTCGGCCCGCCACCGGAGCGCTCCGCCGGCCGCTTGGTCACCCCCGGTAGAGGTTGCCCAACTCCCACTCCCTCGCCTCGCCTTGTACGAGACGTGGCACAGGTTCCGTCGGCCGAAGGTGCAAACGGCGACCGGCCCCACCGACGTCATCCACGCGACCTCGCTCGCGATGCCGCCTCGATCGGCGCCTCTCGTCGTTCACATCCACGATCTCGCCTTCCTGCACGACCCATCCCACTTCACCCCGCGCGGCGTCCGTTTCTTCGACCGCGGCCTCGCCTTGGCGCGCGCCGAGGCCGACCTCGTGCTGTGCCCTTCCACCGCGACGATCCTCGATTGCACCGACAACGGGTTCGAGCGCGAGCGACTGCGTTTGGTACCGCTCGGCGTCGACGTCGACCCTGCATCGGCCGAGCAGATCGCCGCCGTTCGCGAGCGCCACGGACTCACTCGCCCCTACGTGATGTGGACGGGAACGATCGAGCCCCGGAAGAACCTCCCGCGTCTGCTGGAGGCCTTCGACCGAGTCGAGGAAGATGTCGACCTCGCGCTGGTGGGACCGGAGGGGTGGAACGAGGACGTGCGGGCATTGCTCGGAAACCGCGACCGGGTGAAGGTCCTCGGGTTCGTCCCGCAAGCCGATCTCGACGCCCTGTACGCGGGGGCCGAGGTGTTCTGCTTCCCCAGCCTCTTCGAGGGGTTCGGCCTGCCCGTGCTGGAGGCGATGGCGCAGGGCACGCCCGTGGTGACCTCGCGCGGCACGTCGACGGAGGAATTGGGTGAAGATGCTGCGATCCTCGTAGAGCCGAGAGATGTGGGATCGATCGCCGAGGGGATAACGACCGCGTTGAAGGACGAGGGCCTGCGCCGGAGGTTGAAGGCGGCGGGGCCCCGGCGAGCATCCGGTTATCGGTGGGAGACCACGGCAGACTTACTGATGAAGGCGTACGGAGAGGTGGTCGAGTGAGGAAAGTAGGGATCAACCTGTTGTGGATGGTCCCCGGGGTCGTCGGCGGCTCCGAGACCTACATGACGCGCCTCCTCCGCGGTCTCGCCGAACGCGACTCCGGACTCGACTACACCCTGTTCGCGCTTCCTCAGTTCGCCGAAGCGCACACCGACCTCGCCACATCGTTCGAGATCGCCTACGCCCCTCTCTCGGGCCAGGTGAAATGGTTCCGGGTTGGGGGAGAGAACACCTGGCTGGCGCGCGAGTGTCGCAAGAGGAACATCGACGTCATCCACCACGGCGGCGGGACGATGCCGATCGTTCGGACGACGCGCTCGATCCTCACGATCCACGACCTTCAGTACCTCTACTATCCCGAATACTTCACGCCCGCGAAGGTACGGTTCCTACGCACGATGGTGCCGCGATCGGCCGAAGCCGCTCGACTCGTGCTCGTGCCCAGCGAGTACACGCGCCGCACCATCATCGAGCGGCTGAGCATCGACCCCAGCATCGTGATCGTCGTCCCGCACGGCATCGCGCCGCGCGAGGAACTCGAGATCCCGTCCGACGTGAGGCGGCGTTACGACATCCCCGGGCCCTACTTCCTCTATCCGGCGGCAACCTATCCGCACAAGAACCACCTCACGCTGTTGCAAGGGTTCCTTCGACTGTTGGGCGCGCATCCGGACGCGACGCTCGTGCTGACCGGCGCGAAGGCGTGGCAGGAGTGGAGCGTCGCGAAGGAGATGAGCCAGCGGATAACTCACGAGATCACGAAGCTGGGCATCCAGCGCCAGGTGAAACGCCTGGGATACGTCTCCAGCGGAGACCTCAACGCGCTCTACAACGAGGCGACGGCGATGGTGTTCCCCTCTCGGTTCGAGGGCTTCGGCGCTCCGGTGCTGGAGGCGATGGCGAGAGGCTGCGCCGTGATCGCCTCGAACGCGACGGCACTGCCGGAGGTGGTGTCGGACGCAGGTGTGCTCATCTCGCCGGACAACGCAGAGGAATGGGCACACGCGATGGCAGACTTCATCGAGAACGAGACGCTGCGCGAGGGATACGTCAAAGCCGGACGCGACAGGGCAAAGATCTTCGACTGGGATCAGTCGGCGGGCATCCTCGAGGACGCTTACCGCCACGCCCTAGAGACATCGTTGTGAAGCTCGTCGTCGTCGTTCCTCACTTCGCGCCCGACACCGCCCCGACCGGCGCCATCTTCACCCGGATCGTGGAGGAGCTCGGAGACCGGGGGCACCACGTAGAGGTGATCACCGCCCTTCCCTGGTACCGGGAGCACAGGATCGAGCCCGGGTACGAAGGACGACTGACACGTGTAGAGGACACTCCCTGGGGCCGGATCGTCCGCGTGCACCCCTTCCCCACGAGCGACAAGCGGGACCTCGTGCGACGCGCCGCGGCGTTCAGTGGGTTCAGCCTTCTCGCGGGGGCAGTTGGGATACGCGGCGGCGCGGTCGATGGCGTGCTCGCCATGTCGCCGCCGCTCACGCTCGGCCTTGACGGGTGGGCGATCGCCAGAGCACGGCGGGCCCGGCTCGTCTTCAACATCCAGGACGTGTTCCCCGACGTTGCCGTGGAGCTAGGGGTTCTGACGAACCGGCCGCTGATCGAGATCGCCCGCTCTGTGGAACGCTTCTGCTACAAGCGCGCCGACGCAGTCACGGTCCTGTCCGACGACCTCAAAGGGAACCTGTCGCAGAAGATCAACCCGGAGAAGGTGCACGTGATCCCCAACTTCGTCGACACCGATCTCATCCGGCCATCGGACAAGGAGAACCCGTACCGGCGAGAGTTCGGCCTGCAAGGCAAGACGGTCGTGATGTACGCAGGAAACGTCGGCCTGTCTCAATCCCTGGAACTGATGCTCGAGGCGGCGGTGGCCTTGGCTTACGAGCCCGACCTCGTCTTCGTGATCAACGGCCAGGGGGCGGCTCGGGACGATCTCCGGCGTAGGGCCGGCGGCATGGACAACGTCAGGTTCGTCGAGGCCCAGCCCATGGATCGTCTCCCCGAGGTCCTCGCCGCCGCCGACATCCACCTCGTCCCTCTGAAACGAGGCCTCGCCGCGGCCAGCGTGCCGTCGAAGACTTATTCGATCCTCGCCGCCGGTCGCCCCCTGATCGCAAGCGTCGATGCCGGGAGCGAGATAACGAGGGTCGTGGAGCGTTCGGGGGCCGGGATCTCGATCCCCCCCGAGGATGCGGAGGCGCTGACGAAGGCGATCCGGCGACTGCTCGACGCGCCGGAGGAGGGTGAGCGCATGGGTCGGAACGGCCGCGCCTTCGTCGAGGGGTGGGCGTCCCCCGGTGCGGTGGCGGAGGCCTACGAGGATCTCTTCGTCAGTCTCCCCCGCCCCTAGGCCCGAACCGCTCCTCGACCCACGGTCTCAGTTCGGTGAGGAAGGCGGGGTCGATCGCGTGCGGCATCGGTGACTCGCGGTAGATCACGTCGGCGCCGGCTTTCTCGAGGACGTTCTTCGCGTGCCGCCCGAAGTCGACCGTGATCACGGGATCGTAGGTCCCATGGCCGATCGCTACCGGATAGCCGTCGAGGTTGAGATCGAGTTCGAACCCCTCCGCCTCGGGGATGAATCCGCTGAAGGCCATCACGCCCGAGGGCCGCGGCCTCCCTCTGCCCAAGGACAGCGCGTACGACATGACGCCCCCCTGGGAGAACCCGCCGACCACCGTCTGCTCGTGGGTCAGGCCCTGTTCCGCGAGGAACGAATCGAGCCACTCGGCGGCACGCTCCAGCGTCGGGAAGAACGTCTCCGGATCTGGATATCCGACCTGCCTGACGACGTACCAATGCGCGCCGCCGGGTGGGATCGATAACGGCCCGCGGGGGCAGGCCCCCACCAACCGCCGATCAGGGTCGAGTAGGTCGAAGAGAGGGAAGAGGTCGCTCTCGTCCGCCCCCCTGCCGTGCAGGAGGATCAGAGCGCCGGCGGGGTCGCCGGCGGCGGGACGCACACGCTGCTCGAGTGATGTCATGGACGCGAAGTTCTCCCGTATATCGACAATTATTCGTGTGCTCGTAGAAAAGTTCGCGTGGGGCGGCGAGTCAGCGGCATCCCTCGGGGACCTCACCCGGCTTCGGTAGCTCGATCGGTGTGATCTGCACGATCTTCTGCGTCCTGAACCGCTCGTTCCCGACGACGACCTCGACGTCGACGCCGGAGGGCGTGTCACCTCTCTTCACCTCGACGCCGGGGATCGCGGCGGCGATCAGCTCGGCCTTGAGCCCGGCCCCGTCGTTAACCGGATCGAAGCGGATGAAGGTTTCCTCGACGTCGAGCCTCTCGGCGTTGGCAACCTCGACGACGTTGATCGTTTGGCCGACGATCGTGGTCGCCGTCTCCAGCTCCTCGGCTGCGGCCGCGGCAACACCCTCCTCCAGGGTGCCGTTGTAGACCCCGACATCGATCGTGGCCACCTCGATGTCGGGGACGTCGACGGAGTCCGCCGGGGACTCGTTGTTCCTGATCGCATCGAACATGACCTCGATGGCCGGCATGTCGGGCACAACGATGGAGATACCGGCCTCGGTGGTCGTCGTGCCGAGGTTGGGGGCCGTGTAGGCCTCGTAATTGGCCGGGTCGAACGAGCGGAAGCGGCGGGCGATCTCTACCATCTCGCGGATGTCGGTGCCCTCATCGATCCTCACATTCCTCCCCATGGCATCGATGAGACGATGCACCTTCCCGACATCGAGGAGCGTTCCCACCGACAAGACTTTGTCGATCGCGGCCGCCAGGAACCGCTGCTGATTCCGGATGCGCTCGAAGTCCCCCGTAGGAAAGTTGCGCGAGCGAACGAAACGTAAGGCTCTCTCGCCGTCGAAGTGGACCAATGGGGACTCGTCGATCTCTTCCTGTGTGACCTCGATCCCGGTCTGAGGATCGAAGGGGACCGGCTCGGTTATGCAGAGGTCGACGCCCCCGATCGCGTCCACGATGTCTCTGAACCCGGCGATGTTCACCTGCGCATACCGGTTGATGTCGATGCCGGTCAATTCTTTGATCGTTGCCACGAGTTGGCCCTTGCCTCCCAATAGCGCCGAGTTGATCTTGTTGGTGGTGCCGGTGCCGGCGATCGGCACGTAGAGGTCGCGCGGGATCTGCACCATCGTGATGTGATCGGTGGCGGGGTCGACATGGGCCACGATGATCGTGTCGGCGCGCTCCCCGCTAGCGTCGCCGGCGCCGAAGCTCTGTTGTTCCTCCTCGGTGAGTCCGGCGCGGGAATCGGAGCCGACCAGGATCACGTTGAACGGTTCGTCCTCGGCAGCCTCCACCACGCCGGGCACGCGCTCTTGAACCTGACCCTGGAGGTGGTAGTAGCGATAGGCGACGTACCCGGAGATCGCCCCGATGAGGAACAGAACGAGCGTCGTCACCCACGCCCAGGTATGCCGGAAGAGCCAGGGCCGCCTGCGCTCTCGGATGGTGCCACCCTTCAGCATGCCGTCGAAACGGGAGGCGGCGAAGGGGTCGGGGTCTGTCCTCTTGAAGGGGTTCCTCACGCTCGTGATTATGCGGAATATCGCGCGCTATCTTCGGCGCGATCGTGTACGCCCTCTAGAACAAGAGACCGAGATCGGACACGGTCAGGCCGACGATGATCGCAACGACCACGGCGGCCGCGACCAAGACCGCCAAGGGCATCCCGGCCCTGCGCTCTGCGAAGATCCCGTCCGACTCGATGGGGTCCTGTGGAGCAACGTCATCTCCCTCGGCGACGCCGCCCGAATCGATCGCGGCGAGGATCCCCGCGGCGTCATCGGCTCGATCGAAGGGGACCAGGATCCGGACGGGGGCGGTCGGGTCGCCACCGGGATGGAGATAGGCGGCCGCTCCGCTGGCATAGGGGTCGAGGACGACCTCGATCCCCTCCTCCTCGAGGCAGCCGGACATGAGATGGGCCTCGTACTCGTTCGCGGCGACCGCGACCTTCACCCATTCCGGCGGGGGGGCCTGCGTCACGGCCTGGCCGGCGTTTCGCACCCCGCGGGGCGGCCGCAGCTCTCCATCTGTTCGTTCGCCTGCACCCAGCCGAGCGCGGTGAAGAGAACGCCGAGCGAGATGGCGGCGGTCCACCACAGGACGGGACCCCACCAACGCCCCGATCGAGCCGAGTCGTCCGGCTCGGCCGGAGGCGCCGCGAACGCGACCTCCGCGAGCACGAGCTGGGCGTCCTCGAGTTGAAGCTTCCGAACCAGGACCGTCACCGGAGCCCACGGATTGGAGCCGGTGTACAGCCACGTCCCCGGGCCACTGCGATCCTTGAGCGTCCGCGTTTCTATCCCGGCCTCGGCGAGTCGGCCCACGATCAGGTGAGCCTCGATGTCATCGGGCGCATCGATCAGCTTGATCCAGCCGGATCCGCCTCCGTCGCCCTCGAACGGGTCCGCAGGCGGATCTACCAGATCTGTTCCGAACGGACGGCCGACGACAACGCTCGTCATCGTCTTCTAATGCTTACCTAGGATCGATCGAGCGATCACGACGCGCTGGATCTGATTGGTTCCTTCGTATATCTGCGTGATCTTGGCGTCCCGCATGAAGCGTTCCACCGGGTACTCCTTGATATAGCCGTACCCCCCGAGTGCTTGAACGCAGTCCGTCGTAACCGACATGGCAACATCGGACGCGTAGCACTTCGCGATCGCCGCCCAGTAAGAGACATCGGCATCCGCGTCGTCGATCGCGGTCGCCGCCTTGTACACGGCCATTCGGGCGGTCTCTATCTTCATCGCCATCTCGGCGAACATGAACTGGAGTCCCTGGAAAGCGGCGATCGGCTTCCCGAACTGTTCGCGCTCCTGCACGTACGAACATGCGAAGTCGAACGCGCCCTGAGCGATGCCGAGAGCTTGAGCGGCGATCGTGGGACGCGAGAAATCAAGCGTGCGCATGGCGTACTTGAACCCCTGGTTGACCTCGCCGATCACGTTCTCCGCGGGGACCCGAACGTTGTCCAGGATCACCTCTCGCGTCGGCGATCCTCGGATACCCATCTTGTCTTCCTTGCGACCGAGCTCGAAGCCGGCCGACTCCTTGTCTACGAGGAACGCGGTGATATTGCGGCCCTTGGGACCCTCGGGGTCGGTGACCGCGAAATAGGTGTAGAGATCCGACGCGCCGGCCCCCGTGATGAACCGCTTCGTACCGGAGAGGACCCAATCGCTTCCGTCCTGCACCGCGCGGCTCCGCATCGCGGCGGCGTCGGAACCGGAGCCCGGTTCCGTGAGGCAGTAGGACATGCGGTGGGTGCCGTCGGTGATCCCAGAGCACACCTTCTTCTTCATGTCGTCGGAGCCGGCCAGCAGTACGGGGATCGCGCCCAGTTTGTTCACCGCGGGGATCAGGGACGCTCCCGCCGACACGCGCGAGATCTCCTCGACCAGGAGACACAGCTCGACGGCCCCGCCGCCGGCGCCGCCGTGCTCCTCCGGATAGGAGACGCCGGCGAAGCCGTTCTTGACGAACAGCTCGTCGACGTCCCAGGGATACTCGTCCGCGGCATCGATCTCCGCGGCGCGCGGCGCGACCTTGTCCTCGCACAGCTCCCGCACCGACCTCCGGAACATCTCTTGCTCCTCGGTAAGCTTGAAACTAAGGCCTCGGC
Source organism: Actinomycetota bacterium (assembly GCA_050694195.1). Classification (GTDB taxonomy): domain Bacteria; phylum Actinomycetota; class CADDZG01; order CADDZG01; family WHSQ01; genus JBOGXG01. Next base: position 26,579 of record JBOGXG010000040.1, read on the forward strand.
TCATCCCTTGATGGTAAGGCGTTCCGGGGATTGACCGGCCCCGCCGCGGGGGTTCGGTAGGCTCCTTTCCCTCCCACCCATACACAAGGAGCGCGAGCCGTGGCCGGAAGCATCGACAAGATCAGGGACGCCATCCTCAACCAGGCGCCCGGTGACGAGATCGGGGCCCTGGACCTACCGGAGAGCGTCACCGCCGCGTTCGTCCGCAAGGACGAGGAGGAGATGTTCGAAGGCATCGACTCCGCGGAGAAGGATCCGCGCAAGTCACTGCACGTCGACGAGGTGCCGACGCCACCGCTCGGTCCGAACGAGGTATTGATCGCGGTGATGGCATCCGCCGTCAACTTCAACACGGTGTGGACCTCGATCTTCGAGCCGCTCCCGACCTTCAAGTTCCTCGAACGGTTCGCCCGGGAGGGGGAACTGGCCGCCCGCCACCACCTCGACTATCACATCGTCGGTTCCGACGCGGCGGCGGTGGTGCTACGCACCGGGCCCGGTGTCACGCGGTGGAAGCCGGGTGACGAGGTGACCGTTCACTGCAACTACGTCGACATGGAGGCGCCGGAGGGACACAACGACTCGATGATCGATCCGAGCCAGCGGATATGGGGCTTCGAGTCGAACTTCGGTGGTTTCTCGGAGATCGCGATGGTGAAGGCGAACCAGCTGATGCCCAAGCCGCCACACATGACATGGGAGGAGGCGGCCTGCCTCGGACTCGTGTCCTCGACCTCGTACCGGATGCTCGTCTCGCCGAACGGCGCCGACATGAAACAGGGAGACGTCGTGCTGATCTGGGGGGGTACCGGGGGCCTCGGCGGCTTCGCCTGTCAGTACGTCCTTAACGGCGGCGGGATCCCGGTTGCGGTCGTGTCGTCCCAAGAGAAGGTCGACCTCCTGCACGAAGCCGGCGTCGAGCACGTCATCGATCGCAAGGCGGAGGACTACCGGTTCTGGGATGGCGACAAGCAGAACCCGAAGGAGCAGCTGCGACTCGGCAAGAAGATCCGCGAGTTCGTCGGCGAGGACCCCGACATCGTGTTCGAGCATCCCGGGCGCCAGACGTTCGGCGCCAGCATCTTCGTCGCGAAGAAAGGCGGGAAGGTCGTCACCTGTGCATCCACCAGCGGCTACATGCACGAGTACGACAACCGTTACCTGTGGATGAACCTCAAGACGATCATCGGGTCCCATTTCGCCAACTACAAGGAGGCATGGGAGGCCAACCGGCTCGCGTCGTTGGGAATGATCCATCCGATCCTGTCGAAGACCTATCCCCTGACGGAGGCCGGCGAGGCCGCGTACCAGGTGCACCAGAACCTCCACAAGGGGAAGCTCGGCATAAGGGTCCTGGCCCCCGAGGACGGCCTAGGCGTCAGGGACGAGGAACTCCGGGCCAGACATCGAAGCGAGATGGAGCTGTACCGCCGCTTCAGCGACTAACCCCATTTCTTCCGCAGAATCACTGCGCCATGCCTACATCTCGTGCATCAGAAACGCGCATCGGAGCGAGCGCCTCGGTCAGGCGCGCCATGACGTCGAGCATCTTCAGGGCGGCCCCCTCGAGCCCTTCCGGGGCGCGGAAGGAGGCGTCTTCGGTCATGTGCGTCTTGACGTAGGGGATGTTGACGGCCTCCGCGACCGGGAACATCCGGAACGTCGTCACGACCTGCTTGATCATCTGTACCGCGCGCGTGCCACCGGAGATCCCTCCGTAGCTCACGAACCCGACGGGTTTGTACTCCCACTCCCTGTAGAGGAAATCGAGTGCGTTCTTCAGGGGGGCGCTGAAGCCGTGGTTGTACTCGGGCATCACGAGAACGACCGCATCCGCGGCGGCGACCATATCGCTCCATCTCTTCGTGTGGGGATGGATGTAGCGCTGTTCGGATGGATGGTTCGGTTCGTCGAGGAAGGGCAGATCCAAGACGGCGAGATCGACCACATCGACGTCGAAAGGCGCGCCGCGGGACGCGACCTCGATGAACCAGTCGGCAACGGATCGCCCCACGCGACCCGGCCGAGTGCTGGCGACGACGATCAATAGGCGAGGCACGATGACTCCCTTCAAGCCGGATCGGCGATGGTGAAGCGGGCGATGAATAACTGCGCGAGAGGGCCGATGCTCAGCGCGTAGAGGACGGTCCCGACGCCGACCGTGCCGCCGAGGATCCACCCGGCGACGAGCACGGTCACCTCGATCGCAGTGCGTGCGGCTCGGACCGAATACCCGCGGAGCGCCAGACCCGTCATCAACCCATCCCTCGGCCCCGGCCCGAGGGCGGCCCCGATGTACAAACCGGTAGCGATGCCGTTGAGGATTATCCCGACGACGAGGAACGCCGCTCGCGGAGCGATGGCTCCGGGCTCCGGAAGGGCGACAAGAGACGCGTCGACGGCCACGCCTACGAGGAGCGCGTTGCTGAGCGTGCCGAGGCCGGGCCGCTGTTTCAGCGGGATCCAGAGCAGGAGGACGAACACGCTCACGCCGATCACGACGGTGCCGATCGACAGGCCGATCTGTTCCGCCACGCCCTGATGGAACACGTCCCACGGATCGACGCCCAGATGCGACGCCACCATCAGGCCGACGCTGGCCCCGAAGAGCGCCAGGCCGAGGTAGAGCCGGGCGAGGCGGCGGAACGAGTACTTCGGAATCGTCGGCACGGCTCCCACCAGGGCTTGGGTTGACATATCAACTACCTTAGAGCAACATGGATGACATGTCAACTATGAGATACGGTGACGGCGTGGAGGATACGGAGCCTCGCTGGCTCGACGACCAGGAGTTCCGGGCGTGGCTCGGCTACCGGCGCATGCGTCTGGCGCTGGACGCCGCCATCAACAGGGACATGGCCCGCGATTCCGGCCTCTCCGAGCCCGATTACGACGTCCTCTCCAACCTCTCGTCGACCGCCGGGCATCGGTGGCGGATGAGCGACCTCGGCAAGAGGATGTTGTGGTCGAAGAGCCGGCTCTCACACCACATCTCGCGGATGGAGCAGCGCGGCCTCGTCCGCCGCGAGGGGGTGGACGGCGACGGGCGGGGCGCCTCCGTCGTGCTCACGCGGCGGGGCCTGGCCGCGATCGTGGCCGCCGCCCCCCACCACGTCGGATCGGTTAGGGACCGGTTCATCGATCTCCTCACCCGCGAGGAGATCCGGGTCCTCGGCGACATCGCCGAGAAGGTCCTGGCCCGCCTGGGCAGCAGCCTCGAAGGCCCCCGCTAGACACGCCGCGCGGAACAACGGCCTCTCCCCCGTTGTTGCCAAGCCCGTGAGGACCGCCGCACAAGGAGCGCAAATGGAGACGTTGAGTAGCCCGAGAGGACGTTCGATCCTCGCCGTCCTCTGCCTCAGTCTCCTCATGGTGGTCGTCGGCAACACGGTGCTGAACGTCGCCATCCCCACACTCGTCACCGAGCTTGACGCGACCTCGAGCCAGCTTCAGTGGATGGTCGACTCTTACGCCCTCGTCTTCGCCGGGCTCCTCCTCACCGCGGGTGCCCTCGGCGATCGCTTCGGTCGCAAGGGCGCGCTCACGATCGGGTTGGCGATCTTCGGCGCAGCCTCGGCCGTATCGGCGCTCGCGTCATCGCCGGATCAATTGATCGCCGCCCGCGCGGTGATGGGACTCGGTGCTGCGTTCGTTATGCCGGCCACATTGTCGATCCTCACCAACGTCTTCGTTCCTCAGCAGCGCGCGCATGCGATCGCCATCTGGGCCGGTGTCGCGGGTGCGGGAGGAGCGATCGGTCCCGTGGCCGGCGGATGGCTGCTCGAACATTTCTTCTGGGGATCCGTGTTCCTCCTGAACGTCCCCATCGTTATCACCGCGATCGTCGCCGGACACTTCCTGGTGCCGACTTCGCTGGATCCTCAACACGTGCGTTTCGATCCCATCGGCGCCGGGCTCTCGACGTTCGGTGTTGGCGCGCTTCTCTACGGGATCATCGAGGCTCCCAATCACGGATGGACCGCTCCGCCCACTCTGACCGCGTTCACGATCGCGCTGGTGACGCTGGCGGCGTTCGCCTGGTGGGAACTGCGCACGCCGCATCCGATGCTCGATCTCAGGCTTTTCCGCAACCGTAGATTCAGCACCGGCAGCGCGGCGATCACGATGACGTTCTTCGCGATGTTCGGCCTGTTCTTCCTCTTCACGCAGTACCTGCAGCTCGTGCGTGGCTACTCGCCGTTCCAAGCGGGTGTGCGTCTGTTACCGATGGCGGCGATGCTCATGGTCTCGGCTCCGCTGAGCGCGCACTGGGTCGATCGTTTCGGTCCCAAGCGGGTCGTGTCGACGGGCCTCACTATCGTGGGGGCCGGGTTGTTGCTGGTCTACTTCCTCGACATCGGCTCCAGCTACTGGTACATGATCGGCAGCCTCATGGTCATCGCCATCGGCATGGGAACGACGGCGGCTCCGGCGACGACCGCGATCATGTCGGCGATGCCGCTCGGGAAGGCGGGGGTCGGTTCGGCCGTCAACGACACCACCCGCGAGCTCGGAGGCGCCTTGGGCGTCGCGGTGATGGGGAGCATCCTCGCGTCGCAGTATTCGTCTGCCCTTGCGCCCGCGCTCGCACAACTACCGGGCGAGGCCGCCGTGGTCGCCGACGCCTCCCTCGGCGGTGCGCTTCTGGTCGCTCAACAGATCGGCGGCGCCGCAGGTTCCGGCCTGACAACGGCCGCACGCATCGCCTACATGGACGGCATGGCGCTCGCGGTCCTCGGGGGAGCGGCGGTGGCGGGCGTCGCTGCGCTCCTCGTGGCGAGGTTCATGCCGGCGGCCGCGGCGATGCCGGGCGAGGCCACGATCGATCGGGTCGAGGGCGGCGAGGTCCCGACAACGACGAGCCCGGAGCCGGCCCGCCAGGAGGCCTGAGCACCACTCATACCAACTTCTCCTACAGCTCTTGACGACGTCAAAGGATGCAGGAGAAGTCCGTCCGGGTTAAACCTTGAAGATCACCGCGTCGCCCTGGCCCCCGCCGCCGCAGAGCGCCGCGACGCCGACGCCTCCGCCGCGCCGCTTGAGTTCATAGAGCAAGGAAACGGTCAGCCGCGCGCCGGTGGCTCCGATCGGGTGTCCCAGCGCGACCGCGCCGCCGTTGACGTTCACCTTGGCCTCGGCGTCGGCGTCGGCGTTGCCGTTGAAGAGCATGCGCGTCGAGTGCAGAGACACGGCCGCGAAGGCCTCGTTGATCTCGAGGAGATCGAGGTCGGTCGGCGACAGCCCTGCCTTCTTGAGGGCTTGCTGGATCGCGAGCGCCGGCACCGTGTGCAGGTAGGGGGGCTCGTCGGCAGACATGCCGTGCGCGACGATCTCGGCGATCGGCGTGGCTCCGATCTCTTGAGCGCGCTCCGCGCTCATCACGACGACGGCCGCACCACCGTTGGAGATCTGTGACGCGTTGCCGGCGGTGATCGTGCCGTCGCTCTGGAAGACCGGCTTCAGCTTCCCCAATGATTCGGCAGTCGTCCCAGGCCGGATGCCCTCGTCGGTCTCGAACGCGACCGGGTCACCCTTCCGTTGCGGGACCCACACGGGGACGATCTCCTCCGCGAACTTGCCGGACTCTGTCGCGGCCTGCGCGCGTTCGTGGGAGCGAGCGCTCCACGCGTCCTGGTCCTCGCGCGAGATCTTGAACTCCTTGTTCACGTCGTCGGACTGGTCGCCCATGTGCTTGTGGTTGAACGCATCCCACAGACCGTCATGGATCATCGAGTCCACCAGCTTCCCGTCGCCCATGCGGTAGCCGGTGCGTGCCTTCGGGAGGAGGTAAGGAGCCTGGTCCATGGACTCCATGCCGCCCGCCACCGCCACCGAGATCTCACCGGCCCGGATCAACTGATCGGCGAGGGCGATCGCGTTCAGCCCCGAGAGACAGACCTTGTTGATGGTTATCGCCGGCACGCTCGTGGGGACGCCTCCTTTGATGGCGGCCTGGCGTGCCGTGATCTGTCCCGTCCCGGCCTGCAGCACCTGGCCCATGATCACGTAGTCGACCTGTTCGCCATCGATGTTCGCTCGCTCAAGAGCACCCTTGATCGCGGTCCCGCCGAGGTCGACGGCGGGCGTGCCGGAGACGGCACCTCCGAACTTGCCGATAGCCGTTCGTGCGGCGGAAACGATCACTGAACGGGACATGGGAGCCCTCTCCTTTTCGAGCGTGCCTGATTCGATCTCCCCATCATAGGAGCCCTAAGGGCGGTACGTATCGGCCCTTTCTCGCCAAACCGCGCGTAAAATCCGACGCAGAAAGTCGCCTGAGTTGTTCAAAAACTGATTAGGGTTCCTCGGATGGAGCTACGGATCGAGCACGTCGCGATCGCCGTCGCCGATCTCGAGGCCGCGGTCAACCATTACGAGAAGGTCTGGGGGCTCGAGGTCGAGCATCGTGAGCACGTGGAGGACCAGGGCGTCGAGGAGGCGATGCTTCCGCTCGGAGGGTCGTACCTCCAGCTGCTCGGTGCGACCGGGCCCGACACCACGGTCGGCAAGTTCGTCGAGCGACGCGGTGAGGGTCTGCATCACATCGCCTACGAGGTAGACGATCTCGCCGCGGCCCTCGCCGAGCTGAAGGGGAAAGGCGTTCCGCTCATCGACGAAGCACCGCGGCGCGGGGGCCGAGGACACATGGTGGCGTTCGTCCACCCGAAAGGGAACCACGGGCTTCTCGTTGAACTGATCCAAGCACCGAAGCATTGAGTCAGGTGGAAGCCCCGTCGCCGATGAGGCGGCCCGAGTTCCGGCGCCTCCTCGCGATCTCCGTCACCGTCGCACTCGGTTTCGGCATGGTCATCCCCGTGTTCCCTCTCTTCGCGGAGAGCTTCGGCGTAAGCCTCGCCGCGATCGGGCTCGTTCAACTCGTCTTCGGTTCGACGCGTTTCGCGTTCGGGATCGTCGGGGGGCTGCTGGTCGACCGCTACGGCGAGCGTTTCTGCACGATGGCCGGTCTCTTGATCGTCGCGCTGTCGAGCTACGCGGCCGGGTTCTCCACGACCTTCGTGCAGTTCGTACTCGCACGAGGCTTCGGTGGTGCAGGATCCGCGCTTTTCATCGCCGGACTACAGAACCGCATCCTCAGCATCATCGAGCCGTCGGCGATGGGTCGCGCCACGGGGGCCTTCCGCTCGAGCTTCCTCGTCGGCATCGCGGTGGGCCCCCTCTTGGGAGGCATCATCGGCGAGAGTTTCGGTTTGGCCGCGCCCTTCCATTTCTATGCGACGGGCCTGCTGTTCGCGACTGTGATCGCTTACTTCGTGATGGGAACGAGGATCGTCCCGACATCCACATCGGCGGAAGAAACCGGTGCCGCCGCGCCTCGCCGATCGCCCCTCGAGGCGCTTCGGACCGCGCGCCCTCTCTTTTCGGATTTCCGCTTCGTCGTCGCGCTGTTCGCAACCTTCGTCGCGTGGTGGACGATCTCGGGCCCGGCCCAGGTGGTGGGGGCTCTGTTCGCCAAGAACGAACTCGGGTTCTCGACCGGGTTGATCGGCGTCGCGGTGACGCTGCTGTCCGTCGGTGAGGTCATCGTGCTCTTCGTCGCGGGACGCGCGTCGGATCGCTACGGACGGCGGGCGGTACTGGTTCCGTCGATGCTCCTCGCGGCGGTTGCCACCGCGGCGCTCGGACAGATCGAAGACTTCTCGTGGGCCTACTTCCCGCTGGCCGTCGCGATCGGAGCGTCGATCGCCGCCGGCAGCACCGCGACGGGAGGGCTCCTCGCCGACTCCCTCCCGAAGGGTGGCTCGGGGGCCGCGGTCGGGGTCAACCAGATGGCGGGAGACCTCGGCTATCTCACCGCGCCGATCGCCTGTCTCTGGATCGCAGAGACGTGGGGCTACCCGTTCGCCTACGTGGTGGGAGCCGTGCCGGCCGCGGTCGTCTTATTCGTGGCGCTTCGCCTGCCGGGGCGTGCCGTTGAGACGCACGAGGACGCGATGACCGTCGAGCCGGAGACCCACGTGGGATAGTGACAGCGACATGACGAGCTACGAAGAGGCGGGGGTCCGGGGGCAGGAGGATGCGCTCTCGGCAGTGGTGCAGCACCTCGGCCCGACCCTGAATCTCCCCGACTCCGTCGCGACGCTCACGACGTTCGGGCAGTACGCCAGCGTCCTCAAGGTCACGGACGACATCGCCATCGCGATCTCGACCGACGGCGTGGGCTCGAAGACGATCATCGCCTCCAGCCTCGATCGCTACGACACGATCGGTTTCGACTGCGTCGCGATGAACGTGAACGATGTGATCTGCGTCGGGGCGCGACCGTTCGCGATGGTGGACTACCTCGGCGTCCACACGCTCGACCCCAGGAGAACGGATGAGATCCTCCGCGGGCTCGGGGGGGCCGCCAAGGAAGCGGGGATCGCGATCCCCGGAGGCGAGCTCGCGCAGCTCCCCGAGGTGATCGGCTCCGACGGCTCCGGGCCCGGAGATCCGAAGGCGTTCGATCTCGTTGGTACCTGCATCGGGATCGTTCATCCCGATCGGATCGTGCTCGGGCAAGACATCGAGCCCGGGGATGCGATCGTGGGCATCGCGTCGTCGGGGATCCATTCCAACGGGCTCACCCTCGCCCGGAGCGTCCTCCTCGATCGAGGCGGCCATCGCGTGGACGAGTTCATCGAGATCCTTGGGCGCACCCTCGGCGAGGAATTGCTCCAGCCGACCGAGATCTACGTGCGCGGGGTGACTGCCCTGTGGGATGGGGGGATCGCGACGAAGGGCCTGGCACACATCACCAGCGATGGGTTCGCTAACCTCTGCCGGCTGGATGCTGCGGTCGGCTACTCCATCACCGCCCTCCCGGACCCGCCGGCGATCTTCAGGCTCATCCAGCAGATCGGCGGGGTCGCCGACGACGAGATGTTCCGGGTGTTCAACATGGGGGTCGGCTTCGTGACCGTGGTGGCCGACGCCGCCGCCGAACGCACCGTGGAGACGCTGCGGGTCGCGGGCTACTCGGCCGAGCGGATCGGCGCGGTAACGGACGAGACGGGGCGCGTGAACCTCGAGCCCGTTGGACTCGTCGGGGGTCTCGAGGAAGGAGCGAGCTTCTTCCGGCGGAGTTGACCGGTGAGCTAGCCGCCGTCCTCGTCGGGGAACAGGTCGAGGCCGGTCTCCTCGTCGTGCTCGCCCTTCTCGCCGCCATCCTCGGGCGGGGTCGGGTTCGGCTCGGGCGAAGGCTCCGGCGAGTCGTCCGGCTCGCCGGGCTCGTCGGGGCTCTCGGATGCCGACGGGCTCTCGTCGGGCTCGTCCCCTGGAGACGGTTGCGTCTCCTCGTCCGCCTGGGCCTCGGCGCTCTGACGCGTGTAACGCGACTTGAGTTGGGTCGTGATCGGTTCCGTCATCTCCGCGACATCTACGGAGGCCGTCGCCACCAACGCGGCGTGGATCTGGTCGGCCAGCGTCGGGTCGGCCAGCACATCCTCGAGGAAGTCCCGCAGCTTGGCGCGATCGACGCGCCCCTCAACTATCTGCTTGTACTCCTTCAACTGAGCGGGGGTCAGTTCCAGCTTCATCCCGCCCACCGGGATCCGTTTCACGATGTTGTCGCGGGGGCGCGCCTTGCGGTCGCGCGATAACTCGTCGGCGGCGGCAGACCGATCGGGTCGATTCACGAGGTAGTTGGTGAGGACGACCCCGAACGCCGAGCTCATGATCAGCGAGCTTCCGAGTGCGACGGTGGCGAGCGTCTTGAAGAACCGGAGGCGTGAGATCCGGTGGGTCCGTTGGGCTTTCTGCACCTTGACCTCGTTCACCGATTCCAGCAACGCCGCTTCCTCCGTGCGGACCTCCTTGTGCGCGTCGGCGAGCAGACGGTTGGCCTCATCCACCTCTCCGGCACGCATCAAGGTGGCGGACAGACTCATCGTGGAGTCGACGACCTCCCTGCTGCGCCGGGAGAAACGGCTCGCCGATTGGACGATCTCGAACCGCGCGGCCTCCTCCGCGGCCTCTTCGGCGCGGCGAAGCTCCTCGATCTCCTCCTCCATCTTCTTGATGGCGCGTAGCGGCCGCAGTTCCATAGCTAGAGGTGTTCTCCCCAGGTGCCCGCTCCCCTTCACATCTTGGGCAGTTTTGTCCGGATTTCCACCATCCGGCGAACGGCTCCTCACGGGCTTGCCTCGCTTGGACGAGAGCCGGAACGAAATATGATGCGCCGGCCGGGCGGCGCGGTTCGGGCGACGCCTTCGACAACGAGAGGAGCCGATGGCCACCCAGGAGGACCCACCTCAGCCCCGCATCATCGACCGGCGTCTCGCCGACTTGGACGCGCTGCGGGCGGAGGTCGCCCTGGCGGGCGGGGAACAGGCCATCGGCAAACAGCACGACCGCGGCAAGCTCACCGCCCGCGAGAGGGTCGAGAGGCTGCTCGACAAGGACTCCTTCGTCGAGACGGACATGCTCGTGCGTCACCGGTCCCACGGTTTCGGGATCGAGAACAAGAGGCCGCTCGGCGACGCCGTAGTCACGGGATGGGGAACCATCGACGGCCGGAAGGTCTTCGTCTTCGCTCAGGACTTCACCGTGTTCGGAGGCTCGTTGGGCGAGGTCATGGGCGAGAAGATCTGCAAGATCATGGATCTGGCCCTCGAGACCGGGGCGCCGGTGATCGGCCTCAACGATTCTGGCGGCGCCCGCATCCAAGAGGGGGCCGCGTCGCTGGCGGGTTACGGCTACATATTCGACCGCAACGTGCGCTCGTCGGGCGTCATACCTCAGATCTCCGCCATCATGGGGCCATGCGCGGGGGGCGCGGTCTACTCGCCGGCGATGACCGACTTCACGTTCATGGTGAGCGAGACCTCGCACATGTTCATAACCGGGCCGGATGTGATCAAGACGGTGACGGGCGAGACCGTCACTCAAGAAGAGTTGGGGGGCGCGATGTCGCACGCGTCTAAGTCCGGTGTTGCTCACGTCGTAGCGAGCAACGACGAGGATTGTCTCGACAGGATCCGCTACCTCCTCTCGTTCATCCCCTCGAACAACTTCGAGTCTCCCCCGTACTTCCCGCCGACCGACGATCCGAAGCGTTCCTGCGATGCGCTGCTGGAACTCATCCCCGATTCGCCGAACGTTCCCTACGACATGCACGAGGTCATCGCCGAGGTCTTCGATGACGGCGAGTTCTTCGAGGTCCACGAGCACTGGGCGCAGAACATCCTCTGCGGGTTCGCCCGTCTCGCCGGTCATCCGGTCGGCATCGTCGCGAACCAGCCTCGCGTCCTCGCCGGCACCCTCGACATCGAGTCGTCTACGAAAGGTGCAAGGTTCGTTCGGTTCTGCGACGCCTTCAACATCCCGCTCATCACGTTCGTCGATGTCCCGGGTTTCCTTCCCGGCACCGACCAGGAGTACGGCGGGATCATCAGACACGGCGCCAAGTTGCTGTACGCGTTCAGCGAGGCAACGGTGCCGCGCATGACGGTGATCACGCGCAAGGCCTATGGCGGTGCCTACGTGGTCATGAACTCCAAACACATACGCGCGGACATCTCCTTCGCCTGGCCCTCCGCTCAGATCGCGGTGATGGGGGCCGAGGGTGCGGTGGGGATCATCCAGCGGAAGGAGATCGCGGCGGCGTCCGATCCCGAGGCTCGCCGCAAGGAACTGATCGACGACTATACGGAGAAGTTCTCCAACCCGTACATCGCCGCAGAACGTGGATACGTCGACGACGTCGTTCCCCCGCAGGAGACGCGCCGTCGTCTCGTTGCGGCGCTGGAGATGCTCCGCTCGAAGCGCGAGACGATCCCCCAACGCAAGCACGGCAACATCCCGTTATGAGCGAAGCGAAATGACAGGGAGCCACATCCCGTTATGAGCGAGGCGCGGACCTTATGACGCAACCCGATCCTCGGGCGAAGCAGAGACCACGCCTCGAGCTCGTGAGTATCACCGGTGGTGCCAGCGACGACGAGGTCGCCGCGATCGAGGCGGCGCTCGTAACCGCGATCGAGGAAGAGAGGGCGACCCGCGCCGCGTCGGTGTGGCGGCGCGCGTCGCGAGCGCAGGGGCGACGGCTCGGGATGTACGACTACAGGGACCGCTTCGCGGCCGACGATGCGTGGCGGCTCTCGGGCCGATTCCCCAGCGGGGGTCGCGAGTACCCGGGCCTCAACGGCCGCGGCGACGCCAAATGATCCCCCTAGAACCTCAGGCCGAGCCTGCGCGCGTAGCTCCGTAGCCCACCGGTGGACGCGGGGTCGGCGGCTATAGACCTCCACGTCTCCGCACGGGCCGAACCGCGAAGGAAGCGCCCGGCCCCCATGGGTGGCTCGGACCCCTCCCCGTCG
>JBOGXG010000041.1:0-7510 GCA_050694195.1 Actinomycetota bacterium
CCTCTGGCCTTCAACCGATCGACCGGGAGGAGAATCATCGACCGAGGAGATAGTCGCTGCCTATGCGCATCGAGCGCTCCTGCCCCCGCAAGTCTGGAGAGAGATCCTCCTCGCCTGCAAGGACACAGTGGATCTCCTCGGCTTCGCGATGCTTCATCTACCAGAGCAGGAACCTGACTTGATGGCCATTTTGAAGACGAAGGCCGAAGGCGGCTGTCAGGTGCGAGTAGCTCTGGCCGATCCCGAGAGCTCGCAGGCTGAAGACCGGGATGCAGAGGAACGTCTCGATAAGGGTCTCCTGGCTCGTATCAAGACATCGAGGATCTACTTCTCAGAACTTGAAGGTTGCCCCGGTGTGGAGATTCGACTTCACTCCACGCCCATGTACAACTCGATCTTCCGATTCGATGACCAAATGCTGGTGACACCCCACCTGTTCGGCATTCCAGGTTCTAAGGCGCCCCTCTTCCACATCCGTCGACGAGGACCAACGGGTATTTTCAACAACTTTGCTTCACACTTCGAGGCGATCTGGCAATCGTCGCAACCAGCCAAGGAAACAGGATGACCAGGATCGAGCACATCGATAACCCCGACGCCCCCAAGGCCAACTCACTGGTGCCGGCAGCGTCCGCTGTGGTGGCTGACAACGACGGCCGCCTTCTGCTCCATCGACGCAGCGACAACAAGCTGTGGTCGATCCCTGGCGGGGCTATGGAGGTTGGAGAGACAATCACCGAAACCGTGGTGCGAGAAGTCCGTGAGGAGACCGGGCTCAACGTAAAGGCTGAGCGGGTGGTCGGTATCTACTCCGATCCTGGCCATGTGGTCGAGTACGGCGATGGGGAGGTTCGGCAAGAATTCTCAGTTTGCTTCGCATGCCGCATCGTTGGCGGGAAGTTACAAGCGGTGGACGAATCGATTGACGTCGGATTCTTCACTCCAGATGAGATCGCTAATCTCGATATGGCGCAAACGATACGACGTCGGATCGCCGATTTTCTCAAGAATGGCCCAGTCGCCTTCGACTAGTGCAGTTGCATTCCGCTCAGAGCAGTCAAGGGTCTACGATCTTGCTTCGCAAGGCGCCTACGGCGCCCTTGACGGCGCTTCGCTCCATGCACCATTGCAGCGATCGGGGGCAGGAGGAGTCCCTGCCCCCTTAGTGGACAGATGATCCCAGTCTCTGCTCGGTTCGGGCCACCGCACCTCGCAACTCCTCCTCTGCAACGTCCAGAGCCTTAACCACGACGTGTCGCGGGCCATAGAACCGCCTGACTTCCTTCAACCGCTCATCGACCGAGATCGGTTCGCCCGCTGAGTCAAGCGTTAGGTCACAGAAGGTGAGAGCATCCAGTGCGGCAGACGGTTCTTGATCAAACTCGGCCAGCTGGTCAGCTAGTCCCCTCAGTCCCGCCTCGACCGTCGCTCCCGAGTGATTGGCGACAAGTCTCGCCACCGGGAGCAAACCTACGGACGCTAGATAGCGTGCACCATCGAGCGGATGAAAATGCGTCACATCCAACGAGGCCGCGTAGCCAATGTCATGGAGGTAGGCGGCCGACACCAAGAGGCGCCCCTGGGCAGGATCAATCACTCTTGCCACTGACTTGGCCTGCCCGGCGACCGCCTCAGAATGCCGCAGCCGCTGGGGCTGATCTTGCAGTAAGCGCCGGGCCTCGGCAGCAGACCAGACCGGCAAGGCCTCGGCTTCATCGACGGCATTGTGCCTGAATCGCTCCGCTCAGATCACTCCCTTTCGATCAACATTCGGCTGTACACAAACCTACGCCTGCCATCGTCAACAAACCCTGCCTGCCGCGTCAAGCTGTCACTCGCCCTCAGGCCAGCGTCTCGAGGAACTCGCGAGGCGTCACTACCCGTGGCTCCAGATCGTGCTTAGAGATCAAGTGCGCATCCCCGGAGACAAGCGCGTCAGCAGACGCCGCCTGTGCCAATGCGGGCAGATAGTCATCTGATGGATCGGCCGTTAGCGCTGGACCTTCAGGCGGATCGTCGATTAGTTCGCCATGGCGTCGCAAGTCTTCAATCATGGCTACGACGGTCTCGAGAGGGAAATAGCGTCTGAACTTGTTCCTCCGAATCACCGTTTCGAACTCATCGAGAAGCTTGTCGCTAACGATCAGATCGAACCTGCCTCGCTGCCACTCTCGGATGAGAAGAGCGGGAGTCCCGTCAGGGGATATAGCCGCTGCTACCAGGACGTTTACATCTAGGACAGCGCGCAAGCCTTAAGACTGGCGCTCCGCGCGCAGGGCATGGACCTCTTCGTTTGCGAGGGCCATAGCCTCTTCGTCGTTCAACGGATTGCGATTCTCCTCCCAGGCTCGCTCAAAAGCCGACCCACGCCGCAGATAGGAGCGCACGGCTAGCTCGACGACCTCGCTCGGTCGCTGGCCCTTCGAGGCAGCCTCTTTGTCGACCGCTCGCAAGAGCTCCTCATCTAGCTCGAACTTCGCTTCTCGTCGTGCCATGTCTCAAGTTTCGCAGGTTGGGGGCCAATGAGCGAGCCCTAGGCTGTAGACCCACCGACCCGCAAGGAATTTCAGAGCGGATAACTTTGGTGCTTACGCTCGACCTTGAGCAGGGTTTTCCCTGGTCAGCACAGCGCTCAGTGGCCGATAGTTACCATGGAGACGCTCTGCCGACTGAGCTAACGGGGCCGGACGAGAAAGGATACCCGTCGAGGGCCCGCTACGGAGATATCTAGAGCGGGAGATGGGAGCCGGCCCCGGGGCGCGGTCGGCGGCGGAGATGAGCCCTTCGCACGGTGGCTCGGCTGGGTGTCGGAAGGTGTCCCCGCCTCCGTTCCTCGGAGACTCGAGCCTCTGAAGACGATCGACCCGATGCCCACACGAGAGCGCACCACAGCGCGAACAAGCCGAAAGAAACGAGCATCCATGTAACGAGCAAGTCCAGGAACACAGCGGACCCTCCTATCCCCCGGCGATAAGTCTCCACCAGGGCAGGCACTTCCGCGGGATTTCCCCCCTGCGGCACCGTTCCAAACTTCCCCCTTGAAGACCCGCGAAAACCTCTGCTCGGCGGGAGGGGGACGGGTACCATCGTGACGGCATCCCGCGCGGAGGCGTACTGAGGAACACCGATCATCGACGCTCCGATCAACCCTCGAGGAGGCATAGCGCAGCGGCATGTCCCGGAAGAAGAAGGTCTTTCTGGGCGTGGCTCTGGTCGTGGTCGTCGTGGCGGCCCTGTCGGGCTATGTGGCGTTCCAGATCGTGGGCGATCTGCGCGCCGCCCGAGCGACGCTCACCGGAGAAACGTCGGAACTGACAGGAGACGATCTCGCGGCCGCCATCGGGCATCTGGAGGACGTCTCCGAGGTTCTCGATGGACCCGCGGCCAAGTCATTGGGTCTCGTCCCGGTCGTCGGGCAGAACCTCCGGGCCCTCGATTCCGTCGTGGCCTCGAGCATCCCCGCTCTGGAGGACGCCGAACGCCTCCGAACCAGGATCGATGAGGTTGAGGGGGCCGGGCTCATCGACGAGGGCAGGGTCCAGATCCAACGGCTCGATCGCCTGAGGGAGCCTCTCGCTCGCCAGACCGCATCACTCCGCGATCTACGCGCCTCCCTGGAAGATCACATGAACGGGTGGCTGCTCCCGCCACTGTGGAACGCTCTCGATACATTGCTGACCAAGACGGACGACCTGCAGCGAAGCGCCGACCGCGCCGAGATCGCCGTAGATCTAACATCGACGATGCTGGGCGGCGAGGATCGAACCTTCCTCGTCCTACTCTTGAACAACGCGGAGCTTCGCGGGGCCGGGGGGATCCTGTCGGCGGTCGGGACGCTCAGGATCTCCGACGGGGAGTTAACGCTCGGCGACTTCGACTACTACGGGGACCTCGCGGCGCAGGCGGGACGCCGGAAGACGGTGGACGCACCTGCCGACATCCGTCGTCGCTTCGGTCGCTACCTGGCGGATACAACCTTATGGGTGAATACCTCGGTGTCGCCCGATGTTCCCGAGGTCGCGATCACTGCCCGAAACCTTTACGAGGTGACCACGGGCGTCCGAACCGACGGAGCCATAGTGCTTGGAGCGCGGGGACTGGCGGAGTTGCTGCCGGAGGGCGCCACCGTCAGGGTTCCCGGAAGCGACATCGAGATCCCCCAGTCGGACCTTGCGGAGTTCATGTATTCGGATTCCTATGAGGTCTTCGCCGACGCCGGCACACAGCGGCGGGAAGCGCTCCTGAATCTCGGACCCCGCATCTTCGAACTCTTCTTGAGTCAAGACCTTCGACGTGATGGCCTCGACAGGCTGTCGGATGCGATCGCCGGCGAGCACATAAGGATCGTGTCCTTCGAGCCGGAGGAGCAGGCCGCCCTGACATCGCTCGGGATCAGCGGCGAGCTGACATCGAACGCAGCGGATACCTCGTTGATCACTGTTCAGAACCTCGGAGCAGACAAGCTGGACTTCTGGATGGAGCGTCGGGTCGAACATGGTTGCCGGCTCTCCGATCAGGGCGTGGCGCGCTGTCAAACGCGAGTAGGACTTCGGAATAGGGCCCCGAGGGGGCTGCCGCGCTACGTCACTCAGGACAAGGAACCGTATGCCCTTTACGAGGGATTCATCGAGGTGTACGTGCCCGAAGATGCCCGCGTCACGAGCTACCGGATCGACGGGGAGGACTCTGAGTATTTCAGGGAATCGGAAGACGGTCGGCGGTCACTCGCGGGATACATCAGCGTGCGCCCGGACGATCGCGGGACGGTCGAGGTTTCTTACGAGCTCGCCTTCCCCGATGACCTTTACACCCTCGAGGTATCCCCTCAGCCGCTCACCCGCGATGCAGACGTGCGGATCGTCATAGTCTCTCCCGAGGATTGGACCATCGAAACACCCGACGGCCAGTCCGGCTCGGTGGTCGAATTCAAAGGTGTGCTCGATCGCACCCTTCGCTTCCGCGCCGAGGCCGAGGACCGGCCGGGGCTGAGCGGACTGTGGGATCGGATCGCGAGTTTCTGGAACGACCCGGTGTTCTAGTGGGGCACTAAGCGGCGGTTCTCGTACGACGTCTGCTGCGCACGAGGATGACACCCACGGCGATAGCGGCTCCTCCCACGAGGATCATCAGCGTCAAGTCGGCCCCCGTGAAGGGAAGGCCCTCTCCGGGTGTGGTCGCGCCACGCTCATCGGGGGTGAGCGGGTCCTGGTCGAGGACGTTGGGACCCTCGTTGAAGTTGGGGACCAACTCGTTCTCCTCGACGTTGGGACCGTCTCCCCGTGAGTTCGGGGGGCCGGTGGGCGTCGAGCAAGGCTCTCCCTGCTCCGCTCCCGCCCGCGCGGCCGGACAGGAAGGGTCGGGACTCGTCGGAGGACTGGTCGCAGGGCTCGTCGGCGGAGCGCTCGTCTGCGTACCGGTAGGGGGGCTACTCGGCTCGTTGTAGATCTGCGCGGAGGAGGTCCCGGTGCCCCCGAGGACTACTGCGACGGATCCGATCAAGAGCAGCGCGACCAAGGTCGCGCGAGCACGCATCTTCATTGGTCGCTGGGTCTCCATCATCAGAACTCCCCAAGACTCCCCAAAAGCCACTTCTAACCCAAGGATATGAGCGGCTCTAGGGGTCCGCAATAAGGTTCGTAGAAACCTTTGGATGTATTCGCGCCCACTTTATGTATCTCTGTCTCATTTGGCACCGTCCAAGCCCCTCGGCCCCTTCGTCTCCGCGCTATTGATCTCGTTCGTCATCGACGCGCGCGAGTGGAACCGTCACGTGGAACGAAGCTCCCCGTCCCGGACTACTTTCCACCCATGCGGAGCCCCTCATCGCTTCCGCGGATCGCTTGACGATGAAGAGCCCGACGCCGGGACCTTGCGTCTCTCTGGTGAGGACGTTCCCCAGCCTCACGAAGCGGTCGAAGATGCGCTCTTGATCGATCAGCGCGATACCCGCCCCTCCGTCGCTGACGACGAGTTCGGCCTGCCGGTCGACCTCTCGAAGAACGACCTCTATCGGGGAGCCGTTCCCGAATTTGAGCGCGTTCTCGAGTAGATGCTCGACCACGAGATCCATCACATGACGATCCGCGAATACCCGCAACGAAGCCGGCGCGCGGACGCCGATCTGCTCGGGACCGCCGTCGATCGCCGCGACGCGATCGCGTACCGTCTGCGCCAGATCCATGTCTTGGATGGTCAGATGCAACTCGGCCTCGGTCTCGAGTTGGGACATGTAGAGGAGGTTCATCACGAGACGCTCCAGGCGATCGGTCCCCCGGCGCATGAGCCCCACCATCTTCTCGAGGACGTCGGGGTCGATATCGTCCGGGGACCGCGACAGGACGGCGACCGATCCTTTGATCGTCGTAAGTGGAGTCCTCAACTCATGCGAGACGGTCGAGAGGAAGTCGGATTTCGCGGCCTCGGCCAGATGCTCGGCGGTCACGTCTCGGACCTGCACCACCCATCCGACCTCCTCGGCGGCATCGATCGCGCTCGCCACCACCGCAACCCAGCGGGACGCACCATCACGCCTGACGACCTCCAGTTCCTCATCTGCGTCCAGAGCCGTGATCGCCATCCCCTCGATCGGTTTCCCCTCCTTCGTTCGCAAGACGACGACATCCGACCAGTGTTTGCCGATCATCACGTCGGCGGCATAGCCCGTGATGCGAACCAGGGAGGGGTTCCATGCTCGTACGTTCCCGGACTCGTCGAGGAGACAGATCCCCTCCTTCGACGCATCGAAGATGCTCACGAATCGCGCCCGTTCCTCCCTGATCTCTTCGAACAGCCTGTAGGAGTCGAGTGTGAGAACGAGTTCGTGACCCAGCGCTTCGAGCATGTGAGCCTCGGCATCCCCGAACTCATCCGCTCCGACACGGTCGATAGCCACGAGACAACCGACGACGACGTCATCGTCGAACAGGGGCACCGCGAGGAGGCTCTGAGCTCCGAGGTTCCCGAGCAACTCCCGGTGCTCCGCAGGACCAGGCTTCGCGATCAGGTGTGTGCGCGTTAGCACCACCGACCCCAGTAGCGTCTTCAGAGGTTCGTCGGTGAGCGGCTGCACGCTGGCCACAACGTCTCCTGCCCTGACGGCACTCCAGACAGTTCCTTTGGGGGTTTCGACGATGACGCGCGCTTCTCTCGTCGACGTGATGTCGTGTGCGGCGCGAAGGAAGGCGACCAGGGCATCCTCGAGCGAAGGACTCCCCGCTAGTGCACGGCTCGCATCGAGGAGGTGCTCGACCCGCGCTGCTTCGTTCAACTGTCGCAGCAGAGCGCGATAGCTCACGAAGAAGATCGCAAGTGCGATCGGGAACAGGACCATGGTCCACCGAGCTGCTATGTAGGACGCGGCCAGCAACAGTCCGAGACAGATATTCACGAGCAGGTTCAGCGCGGTGGCGGGTGCTATATCTCGGGAGAGCTCGCCGAAGCTCCTCCTCTCTGCAAGAGCGATCGCCAGCGAGACGAAGAGATGGGTCGAGATCGCGTACAGGAGAACGGC
>JBOGXG010000042.1:0-8381 GCA_050694195.1 Actinomycetota bacterium
AGTTTGGCGGGGGAACTCGATTATCTCTCAGTTGTTCGGTGGCATACGCGAAGCCGAGCAGTTCGGGTTCCGACCAGGCGGTCCCGGCGAAGGCGATCCCGTGCGGCGTCGTGGCGGTGTATCCCATCGGAACCGTGACGTTGGGGTAACCGGCCGCAGCGGTGACCCCGGTATTGCCGCCGTCCGGAGCCACGATCGCCGCCACGTCGTAATACGTCAGGACCGTGTCGATCCACGTCTTCGATGCGGTGATGGCAGCCGTCTTCGACGCGAGATACACGGGGTCGAACGGGGACCCGGACTGAGCGTCGGAGAGTTGGAGGAGAGATTGGCCGTACTTCACCTTGTCCGGATGTTGTTCGTTGTATTCGATGATCTCGCTCAGCGTTCGAACCCGAAGCGTGGGTTCCGTTTCGGTCTCGAGGTAGATGTTGAGGGAGTACTTGAATTCGTTGAAGATCGCGGCGAGCTCCAGCGTGCTCGCCGATGCGAGCGGGCTCACCTCGGAGTCGATCGGCACGATCGTCGCGCCGGCGGCCTCCATGCCCGCGATCGCGTCCTGGAAGAGCGCGCCCGTCCCGGATGTGTTCGATAGATCTCCTTCCCGAACCCCGAGTCGAACCCCTTCGAGAGCGTTGCGCTTCAAACTCCGGAGGTAGTTCCTTCCCTTAGGCGTGTTGCCCTCTTGAGGCTCGGTCGCCGGATCTTCCGGATCGACGCCGGCGATGGCACCGAGCATGATGGCGGCGTCCGTGACCGTACGCACCATCGGGCCGGCCGTATCGAAACTGGGAGCGAGTGGGATCACACCGCTGCGGCTGACGAGGCCGAGCGTCGGCTTCACGCCAACGAGACTGTGTCGCGTTGCGGGACTGATGATGCTCCCCGACGTCTCGGTGCCGATCGTCGCGGCCGCGAGCGCCATCGTTCCCGCTACGCCGGATCCCGTCGAGGAGCCGCTCGGGTCGAGAGAAGGGTCATAAGGAGCTATGACTTGCCCGCCGAGCGAGCTGTATCCGTTCGGCATCGAGAGGTCGACCCAGTTCGCGAACTCCGAGAGATTCGTCTTCCCGAGGATGATGGCCCCCGCGTCCCGTAGTTGCGCGGTGAGGAAAGCATCATCCAGCGGTACCGATCCCTTCAGGGCGATCGATCCCGCGGTGGTCGGGAGGTTTACCGTGCCGACGTTGTCCTTCAACAACACGGGGATCCCATGGAGAGGGCCGCGCGGCCCGGAAGCATCCCGTTCGGCGTCGAGCTTCGCGGCGAGGTCCAGAGCATCGGGATCGATCTCCCGGATCGAGTTCAGCGCGGGGCCCGACCCGTCGAATGCCTTGATCCGGTCGAGGTAACGCCGCACGAGCCGGACGCTCGTGATCTTCCCGGTGTCGAGGGCCCGCTGCAGGTCCACGATCGGATCGGTCTGGAGGTCGACGGAACCGAGCCGGCGGAGGCAATCGGGGTCCTTGGCCTTGGTCTTTGCGGCGTGCGCGGGGGCCGGTGCCAGCGCCGACGCAACCAGCGCCAGCGCGACGAGCAGTCGGTATCTAGGTCGCATCATGGGTCTCCTCCTCCCGCACCCCTCTGCAGTGATTTCGGCACGCGCGAGGTCCACACCTGCCTTGGTCTTTGTGAGCGGCGGGACGCCCGTGTGGAGGCGAAGGGAAACGGGTATCGGGCGAAGAAGGTATCGATGAACGGGGCCCCCGACCGCGGCAGGAGGTCATCCTTGCGCAAGACGTTCGTGGCGATCTTTTGCGCCCTGGTCTGCGCAGCCCTCGCGCCGCTCCGGGCTGTGGGGCAGGAACCGGTCGGGTGCTCGTGGCCGACCTGGTTGAACGAAGACACCTTCAACTTCGCTTTTCCCGACGACTCGGCGACGTACTGGGGAGCGCACTTCCCCTTCGCCCCCGGAGCGCGCTTGGTGATCGACGGAGCCTTCCCCGCCGCGCGCTACTTCTCGATCCACGCCTACGACGAGGCGCAGCGCCCCGTGGATTCGATCGCCGACCACGAGATCGATCCCATAGAGGGGACGAACCGCTACCGGGGAGGGGATGGGGCGGGGCGCTACCGGGTGTTCGTCGAGTTCTCCGCGGCCCCCGAAGAGCCCGACCGCAACACCGTTTACGCGGGTGCGATGAGCAACGGGGCGCCGAACCCGGGCGGCTTCATCTTGTACCGCGTCTACACACCCGACGACCCGACCGACCTCAGCGGAGGTCCGCTTCCGGTCATCACGTTGCAGGGGCCGGGCGGGAGCGCGGGGATCGAGTTCGGGACGTGCGATCCGTTGCCTCCCGATGCCGGAGGTCAAGTCAACGACGTCATCCGCGACCAGAACTACACCTACGTGACGCCGAACCGATCGCACCATCCCGCGGCGACGAACCCACCCACCTTCAAACGTTTCTACGGCACCGATCAGTTCCCGCGCGATTTCACGGAGGAGGGGCAGGGGAGCGATGCGACCGCGCGATCGGAGGGTGGCTTTCTCTCCAACCAGCAGATCGCGTACCTATACGCCTACACGTCGCGCGAGTACGGCGATGTCGTTGTCATGCGACCGAAGGCGCCGACCTTCCCGGACACGCGGCGGGGCGACGCTCCCTGGCTCGACCGGGAGGTTCGTTATTGGTCCGTGTGTCAGAACAACGGACTCTCGCAGAGGATGACGGACTGCGCCCCCGATCACGAGACTCCGCTGGACCCCACCGGCTACTTCACCGTCGTCATCTCCGACCCCAAAGACCGTCCGAGGAACGCCACGGCGAAGAACGGTGTCCGGTGGCTCCCTTGGGGTGGCCTTTACTACGACGGCCTCGTCATCTACCGCCACATGCTGCCGGCGAACGGCTTCGACGCGGCGATCCAGCGCGTTCCGGAAGGCAAGAGGCCGGCCCCCGTGATGGGCGACTATTACCCGGAGGCCGGCTACTGCGGAAAGAAGGACTTCGAGTCCGGCGGATGGAGGGCTTGCCTGCGCGTGGGGAGCGGAGGCTAGCGTCCCGAGTCGTTAGCTCGCGACGTTATGAATGGTTCGGGGGCACTAGATCGCTTGGTCCACCTTGAAGATCGCTCCCGAGTAGTCGGCGATGTACATCGCGCCGGCCGCGTCGAACGTCAGGTCGAGCGGCACATCCATCTCGAGGAAGTCGCTCTGCGACACGACCTTCGTCCCCTTGGCGTTCAACTCGACCCTCACTATGGCGTGCCCGCTCGGGGTTCCGAAGAGGCTGCCCCATTCGGCGACGAAGAGATCGTTCTTGTAGTCGTCGCCCCACGCGTCTGTCGTCTGGAAGGCGAGACCGTTGGCCGAGGGATGTAGTCCGAAGGACGAGACCGGCCGCGGTACCGACTTCTTGGGGCAACTCCCGAAGAGATCGATCGCATCGGGATTGGGGTTGTCGTAGGGAGCGAGGTTGCCGCGGTCGGCGACGTTGTAGAAACACGAGGGGAAGCCGAAGTCGTCGGTGCGCCGGTCGTCGACATCGGTCAGGAAGAGGAGATCGTCGGAGTCCTCGATCGCGGGATCGACGGGATTCTCCGCGGTCGACCCCTTACGTGCGTCGTCGGCCCCGTTCATGGGCACGAAGAGGTGGGATGGATCGAAGGGTGAGAAAGTGAGGTCGTACACGTTCCGCCAGCCGTGCGCGACGAGCGCCTTCCCCGGTAGATCGGTGACGGACACGTTCTTCGCCCTGGGATCGACCCTGACGACAGAGCCGGACCACGGCTCGACCTCGGCTTCGCCTCCCTCGACCCCGTCGTCCGTCGAATTGCCGTTCGTCACGTAGAGGAGGCCGTCGGGCCCGAACGCCATGCCGTTCGTGTTGTGGCGACCGTTCGGTAGATCCTTGAGAACGACCCTCTGTTGGTCGGCGACCCCGTCGCCGTCGGTGTCCCTGACGCGCCAGACGCGCCCGTAGGGCCGGGTGCCGAAAGGCCCGGGACGAGCGGACTCGGCATCGGCGACGTAGACATCTCCGTTCCGCGCGGCGACGACGCCGAGTGGGGTTCTGAAGCCCTCCGCGAACGTCGATATCACGCCACCCGTAGGGTCGACGGCGAGAACCGTTCCGCCGGTGCCGTCGGTGACGTACAGGCGGACGGCGTCGCGCTCCGCACCCTCGCGGGTATCTGGTCCGAACGCCAGGCTGGTCGGCGTGCCTTGCGTGTGCGCGAACGGAGTGACGATGAAGCCCGGTTCGGGAACGTCCGATGTCCCCGCCGGCGCGGCTCCGAGCGATAAGCCGCAGGCGATCGCGACGGTGAGCGAACCGAGGATGGATCGCTTCGCGGCCATCAGCGGATGATCAGCGTTCCCTTCATGCCGGGATGGCGGGAACAGTAGAAGGGATATTGCTCGCCGGCCTTCAGGAATTCGATCCCGGATACCTCGGTCGTCTCTCCGGCGGTGATCGTCGGCGTCCAGAAGAGCGGGCACTTGCCGCGGCGGAACCCGGAGCACCACGGCGCTTTCTTGGCGGGTTTGCGCGGAAGGAAGACCCCGTCGGCGACGAAGTCGTGAGGGGATATATCCGTGTTGACGAAGGTGATGGCTTCGCCCTCCGCGGCAACGACGACCGGGGTGAGGAATCCGGCGGCGAAACCTCCTGGGCCGGCGAGCGCGACGGCGGCGTTAGCGGGAGTGGGGGCCGCGAACGCAACGAGGGCCGCCAGAGGGAGGGCGCGAAGGAAGAGGGTCTTTGGCATAGGGGGAGGGTTCCACGCGAACCTTCGGATTCCCCCTCCTGGGCGGCAGACTCTTGACCGGACGGTCCAGCATCCACAGCGGCATACTGGCGCCGTAACCGGGACCGTCTGGGCCGTAACCGGGACCGTCTGGGAGAGGGCGGAGAAGGGATCCTGACAGATGAGTGGATCGAGCGCGACCGCCGAAGGGATCCAGTTCCCCGTCCGAGACGGACGCCGCAGTTCAACCGCCGCGACGAAGAAGATCTTCGCGAGGGCGGCGACGCCGGTCGATCCAGCGCTCGCCGGTGCGATCGCCGGCGCGGCCGACTGGCGGAAGTCCTACGTCGACCACGTGAGGGACGTGGTGGCCGCCGGGATCGCTACGCCCGACCGTGCGATCCGGATGGCGCGCGCCGGCCTCGATGCGGCCACCTCCGAGATGGTCTTCCTGCGCGACGGTGACGAGACGCCCCTTCCGGCGGCGATGGATCGATACGACCGGCCGGCCTTCGACACACTCACGATCCAGGGGAAGGGGAGCCCCTCGCCCGGCGGATTCCGCCTTCCCTACCTCGGCGACGGATTGGACGGGGATGCGATCCTGCGCCGGCTCGACGCCTGGGAAGAGAGAGGAGCCATCGAGCCGTCCTGCAACGAGGCCGTCCGGACCGCGCTGGCGGATCCCGACTGGTTCGATCTCTCGGATCTGAACGTCGTCCTCCTGGGGGCCGCCTCGGAGATGGGACCGCTGCAAAGCCTCCTTTCGTGGGGCGCTCACGTCATCGCCGTCGACCTGCCGCGGCCCGAACTCTGGGCGCGCATCATCGGGCTCGCGCTGGACGGCCCGGGTCGGTTGAGCATCCCCGTTCCGCAAGGATCCTCCGTGGACGTCCACGCCGCGGCCGACGTCGCCGGCATGGATCTCACGACCCAAACGCCGGAGGTCCGTACCTGGATCGACGGCTTCCCGGGCGATCTCGTGATCGGCAACTACGTCTACGCCGACGGCGCGAACTTCGTGCGCCTCGCGGTCGGAGTTGACGTCATGCTTCAAGACCTCGCCGCGCGACGCGGCCCGTTCCCGCTCGCCCATCTCGCCACTCCGACCGACGTGTACGCGGTGCCGTCCGACATCGTGGCCGGGGCCCGCGTGGGTCGCCGATCCGGAGTTCGTGGCGCGTTCCAGGGCGCCGCCCGCAACCTGACTGCTCGTCGTCTATACCTCGCGAACTACGGAACCACGTTGCCCGACGACCTGGGACGGGCCTGGGGTCTGTCCGACTGTCTCGTCCCCCAACAGGGGCCCAACTACGCGCTGGCGAAGAATCTGCAGCGGTGGAGAGCGACCGTGTCGCGGGTGGACGGCACCACCACGTCCGCGAACCTCGCTCCGGCAACGCGAACGCGCTCGGTCATGAAGAACAGGGTCCTTGCCGCCGCGTACTCGGGCGCGCCGCGCTTCGGTGTCGAGATCTTCCAGTCGGCAACCAGCGCGGCGCTGATGGCGGCGTTGCTCGTGCACGACCTTCGGAACCCGAAGGCGCTCGCCGAACCAAGCATGAGCCTCGACCATCCGTACGATCTGTTCGTGCACGCCGCCGCCCACGGCGGGCTGCTTCGGATGGCCCATCAGCCCCGGTCGGTACTCCCACTGGCCGTGTTGCTCGGGTTCGTAAGAACGTCGTAGGCAGTTCGCCTAGTCTTTCGTCTTGTAAGCCCGGCACCCGAGCCTGGAGGTTCCGTGTCACGCCATCTCATCTGGCGAACGATCTTCGTCGTCGCGGCCATCGGCGGAGCCGTCGCGCTCATCATCGCGGAGCCCGTCAAGCTGGGGCTCGACCTGCGCGGTGGGACCCAGATCGTCCTGGAAGCCCAGGACACGCCGGAGCAGGATGTCGACTCCGACACGGTGGCTCGAACGCTCGAGGTCCTGCGCCGGAGGGTCGACCAGTTGGGCGTTTCGGAGCCGAACGTCCAGGAGTCGGGCGACCGCCGCATCATCATCGAGCTACCCGGGGTGGCAGATCCGGACGAAGCGCTCGAGGTCATCGGCCAAACCGCCCAACTCACCTTCCACCCGGTCCTCGGCGTGGGACAGCAGAACCAGCGCGACGTCGACGCCGCCCAGGGAGGCTCCGATGAGGAGCGGGTCCTCGACGACGAGGACGGCAGCCCGATCCGCATCGGTCCCTCCGCTCTGACCGGGGACGCGGTCGGGGACGCGGAGGCGGTGATCGACTCGCAGACCGGCGGAGCGTGGACGGTGTCGATCGCGTTCCGCGGCGAAGGTGGCGAGCAGTGGGAGCAGCTCACGGCCGAGGCTGCATGCGCGCCGGCCGGCGACCCGCAGCGCCGGATCGCCATCGTTCTCGACGAGGAGGTCATCTCCAGTCCCCAGGTCGATCCCTCCGTGGAGTGCGACGTCGGGATCAGTGGGGGCGACACCGTCATCACGGGCGACTTCACCGAGGCGGAGGCGAAGGACCTGGCTCTCCTCATCAGGGCCGGTGCCCTTCCCGTGCCGGTCGAGGTCGTGGAGCGGCGATCGATAGGACCGACGCTCGGCGACGAGGCGATCGACGCGAGCATCCAGGCCGCGATCATCGGAGCGAGTCTCACGATCCTGTACCTGATCGCCTATTACCGCCTCCTGGGGATGGCGGCCGCTCTGGCTCTGTTCGCCTACGGAGCCATCTCCTACGCGGCGCTCCTCGCGCTGGGGGCGACTCTGACGCTCCCGGGCATAGCCGGGTTCGTCCTCGCGATCGGCATGGCCGTCGACGCCAACGTGCTCGTTTTCGAGAGATCGAAAGAGGAATTCACCGCCGGGAGAAGGCTCCGCGTCGCGGTGCTCGACGGTTTCAAGAAAGCATGGAGCGCGATCGTGGATTCGAACGCCACCACGATCCTGGCCGCGGTCATCCTCTTCTACTTCGCGTCGGGCGCGGTGCGCGGCTTCGGCGTCACCCTCACGATCGGTGTCCTCGCCTCGATGTTCAGCGCCCTCGTGATCACCCGGCTGTTCGTCGAGTTCCTCAACAGGAGCAAGGGTCTCCAGCAGCGGCCCGGCTGGCTCGGCATGAACGTCGGCGAGAAACTCCGCAAGCGGATCGAAGAGCACCCGGTGAACCTCATGGCCCGCAGGAAGCTGTGGTTCGCGCTGTCCCTGTTGGTCCTCGCGGTATCGGTTGCGGGTCTCGTCGCGAGAGGCCTCAACTACGGCCTCGAGTTCACCGGGGGCCGTCTGCTCGAGTACTCACTCGACGAGCAGCCCGATCTCGACGCGGTCAGGAGCGAACTGGCCGATGCCGGATTCCCGCGCGCGGTCGTACAGGAATCGGAGGGCAACAACGTCACCGTTCGAGCCGGGGGACTCTCCGACACCGATGAGACAGAGGTCACCGAGGCGGTGGAAGCGGGCGCCGGCACGGTCGAGGTCGTGCGCGACGAATTCATCGGTCCGACGATCGGAGACGAGCTCCGTCGAAAGGCGGCAATCGCTCTTGCCATCGGGTTGGGGGCCCAGCTTCTCTACCTCGCGATCCGCTTCCGATGGACGTTCGGAGTGTCCGCGGTCTTGACGCTGTTCCACGACGTGATGATCCTTCTCGGGGTCTTCGCCTGGCTGCAGAAAGACGTCGACGGAGTGTTCATCGCGGCCCTCCTCACCGTGATCGGTTACT
>JBOGXG010000043.1:0-3854 GCA_050694195.1 Actinomycetota bacterium
TTCGTCCGCTTCGCGCTGGTCGAGAACGAACAACGTATTCGCCAAGCGGTCCGGGGGATGCGCCGGGCGTTGGAGCAGGGCCCGCCGTCTCCTTAGTCTTTCGCATCACGAGCGCGACCACTCCGGCACCGAACATGAGACCGAACAGCGCGAACAGGATCGGCGTGATGTCTCCGTCCCGAGCGCGCAGCTCGGCAGTGAGTTGCCTAACCCGCCGATCGGTGGCGGCGAGTGCGCCCTTGACATCCCCGGTGGCCGAGCGCGCCCGCTCGAGTCGTTCGTCGAAGCGTTGCTCGATGGTGCGCGTCTGGTGTCGTAGCTGGACCCGAAGCATCCGGACATCGAAGGTGAGCTTCTCGGCGCGGCTGGCGGCTCGGGCCAGGGCACTGCTCTCGACCACGTGCAACCTCGCCGGCACGGCATCGGCCATGGCACGATCGCAACCGTCGTCGCAGAGCATGAGCCAGTAGCGCCCCGGTGCCACCTCAGGGACGACGAAGCTCCCCCTCACGCGTGACACGCCGGTCCCGTCGACGTCGAGGGCTCCGAGTTTCACCATCGGTCCATCAACGGAGCTCCACCAGCGCCCATCCCCAGGATCTCGTACGTCGTACGCCATGTCGAGGTTGAAGTCCCTTACCAGATAGGCGTAGTAGACGATCTTCCCGCTGTGAACGTCGTCGGTGGTCTCGCCGAACATGTGCGCGCTGTTCACGACGACCCGGCCCCCGATGGCGACGTAACTGTGCTTCACGTCGACGTAGGACCACCACCCGCCTGCCTGGGCTGCGGTCGGGAGTAGGAGCGCCCCGACCAGCGTCACCAGCACTCCACCTCGGCGCATGACGTCCCCTTTCGATCGGCTCATCCGTGAGACGACCGCCGGGGCGGGATGGTTCGGGCCTCGTTCCGAGTCGATGCCGGTTTTGAGCGCGATCCGGGCACGTCGATGTAAACGTTTCGCGCTGAAAACCCGGGACCGCTGTTTTCCGGAGACGAAGGCTAGGCGAGGAGGCCGCGCAGGCAGAACGCGACGGCTTCGTCTTCGAGTTGCGGTCGGTCGGTCTCCGCCGAGCCGTTCGCTTCGAGGTAGATCTCGACGAAGTGGTAGATCGCTCCGAGGATCCCGTGCGCCATGAGGTCGGGGTCACCATGACGGATCACTCCCTCGGCCATCCCCTGCTTGATGTGGATCGCGGTGTCGGACACGACGGTCGCCTGGCCCTCGTGGAGGACGCCGGCGAACTCGTCGTAGCGGGCCGCGGTCCTGATCACCGCGAGGTAGCCGGGTTCCTCTCGATAGAAGCGGATCGACGCTCGGATGCCCTGCTCGATCCGGGAGACTGGATCTTCTGTGCCCTCGATCGCCTGATGCTGGGCGCGCCGGAGCCGCTGGAGGCTCGTCCTCAGCAGCTCACGAAACAGATCGTCCTTCGACTTGAAATACCAGTAGAAGACGCCCTTGCCGACACCCAGCTCGTCGCAGATGTCGCCGACCGCCGCGCCGTGATACCCCTGGATCGAGAACAGGCGGAAGGCCGCCTCGAGGATCTGCTCTCGGCGCTCGGAACCCCGTTTGGTGAGTCTCTTAGCCATCGGCGACCAGCCTATGGGTCAAACGGAGGGTAGGCCAACCCTTTCCTATAACCTCCCCGGCATGGCATCCGGGGACAGACGGCGCGTGATCATCGTAGGGGCGGCCGGGAGGGACTTCCACAATTTCAACGTCCGCTATCGGGACGACGAGGAGTCCGAGGTCGTCGCCTTCACCGCAACGCAGATCCCCGGCATCGAGGGCCGTGTTTACCCCCCCGAGTTGGCCGGCCCGCTCTATCCGCAGGGGATCCCGATCGAGGAGGAGTCACGGCTCGGAGACCTCATCCGCGCCGGGGACGTCGACGAGGTGGTCTTCTCCTACTCCGACGTATCCCACGAGGCAGTGATGCACATCGGTTCGCGCGCCCTGGCCGCGGGGGCCGACTACACCTTGCTCGGCCCGAGATCCACCGCGCTACCCGCGACGAAGCCGGTCGTCGCGGTCTGCGCGGTGCGGACCGGTTCGGGTAAGTCGCAGACGACGCGTGCGGTGGCAGAGATAGTTAAGGATGCCGGCAAGCAGGTGGCCGTGATCCGACATCCGATGCCGTACGGCGATCTCGCCAAGCAGCGCGTGCAGCGCTTCGCGACTTACGAGGATCTCAACCTCCACGAATGCACGATCGAGGAACGTGAGGAGTACGAGCCTCACCTCGCCCAGGGCTCACTCGTTTACGCCGGGGTCGATTACGGTGCGATCCTCGAGCAGGCTCAGGCGGAGGCCGACGTGATCCTCTGGGACGGTGGCAACAACGACCTTCCCTTCTACGTCCCCGACGTTCACATCACCGTGGCGGACCCGTTGCGCGTCGGCCACGAGCTCTCCTACCACCCCGGCGAGGCGAACCTGAGGATGGCGGACATCGTGGTGATCAACAAGATCGACTCCGCCGAGCCGGGCGATATCGAGACGCTTAAAGACACGATCGCCGCGGTTAATGCGGATGCCACGATCATCGAGGCGCGCTCGCCGGTCACGATCGAGGAGGACGTCTCGCTTCAGGGCCGGAAGGTCCTCGTCGTGGAGGACGGGCCGACGTTGACGCACGGCGAGATGAGTTACGGGGCCGGCGTGGTTGCGGCGCGCGCCGCGGGAGCGACTCTCGTCGACCCTCGGCCGTGGGCGACGGGCTCGATCAACGATGTCTACGACAAATACCCCCACATCGGGAAGCTGCTCCCGGCTATGGGTTACTCCGTCGAGCAGCGAGCCGATCTCGCCGGCACGATCAACGCCTCCGATGCGGAGATCGTTCTCGTCGCGACACCGATAGACCTCCGCAAGATCCTGGCCCTCGACAAGCCGGCCGTCCGCGCGGCCTACCGCTTGGACGTCACCTCGACCCCATCACTGGCCGACGAGCTGAAGGCGCGCCTCAACCTCTAGGTTTCTAGTCGAAATTCGGGTGCTATCCGTGACTTTCTCGCACCGAAAATCTCGTCCCGGTCCGCCGCAGCCATCGGCCCAACTTCTAGCGTGGGAAAGTGACATATACAGCCTCAATTTCGACTAGGAAATCGAACTATGTTCGGGTTTTCGAGGCCCAGGTGCGCGCCCGGGCTTCGCTGTTCACCTCTCTCACCTCGTCGGGAGCGAGGCGTTCGGCGAGTTCCCTGATGAAGAGTCCGACGTCCGTGATGATCCCCATCGATTGGAACGAGCCCCGGTCCATCAGCTTAGTGACCGTCGCCTGGTTGATATCGACGCACGCAAGCGGAACCGAGGCCGGGAGGCAGTTGCCGGTGGCGATGCCGTGGAGCATCGTGCCGACGACGATGCAGTAGCCGATCAGTTCCTGGCCATCACGGCCCCAGATGATGTCGCGCAGGCCCCGTTGCACCTCGTCCATGTCGGAGATCACGTCGGGGAGGGGGCCGTCGTCGCGCACGCTCCCGCCGAAGACGAAGTCGGCGCCGTGCTTGACGAGGTGGTAGACGATGCCGTCCGAGAACACACCCGCATCGATCGCGGCTTTGAACGAGCCATGCCTGCGGATCTCGTTGATGGCCCGGATGTGGTGTTCGTGCCCGTGCTCGGCCGGGATCCCCTTCTCGAGGTAGACCCCGAGGGACGTGCCGAACATGTACGACTCGATGTCGTGGGCGGCGACGCCGTTGCCGGCGAAGAACGCGTTCACGTAACCGGCCCTGATCAGCGCGCAGAGATCCGGCCCCGCTCCGGTGTGCACGACGGCCGGTCCCGCCACCCACATGATCCGCTTTCCGGCCGCGCGTACCTCGCGCATCTGTTGAGCGAC
>JBOGXG010000044.1:0-9833 GCA_050694195.1 Actinomycetota bacterium
CGACGGGGAAGACCTGAGGGCTGGTGCAGACGTACCAAGCGCCGCCGTCGAACCGGCAGTCGAACGCCGCGCTTCCGTCTCCCGAGGAGAACTCGAAGGTCGCCGAGTTCGACGAGGTCGGCCCAGACGGTCCGTTGTGGATCGTCGTGTCGGGAGCGGTGGTGTCGACGGAGAACGCGTGCGATGCCGGAGAGGAGTCCTTGTTGCCGGCCGCGTCGACGGCTCGCACCTCGAAGGTGTGGGCTCCTTCGGCCAGGCCGGTGAGTGTGGTCGGGCTCGGACAGACATCCCAAACTCCGGAATCAAGGCGGCACTCGAAGGTCGCTGTAGCCTCCCCGGAAGAGAAGGAGAAGGTCGCCTCGTTCGCGGCGATGACAGCCGCGGGTGCCGAGTCGATCGTCGTTCCCGGCTCGGACAGGTCGACCACGAAGTTGCGGGAGGCGGGCGATAGATCGACGGCCCCCGCTGCGTTCTTCGCCCGTACCGCGAAGGAATGGCTGCCTTCGAGCAACCCCGTGTAGTTGCGCGGTGAGGTGCAGTTGTCGTTGTCGAACGAAGCGCCGTCGAGGCTGCACTGGAACGTCGCCCCCAGATCGTCGGAGGAGAACGTGAAGCTCGTCGAGGTCGTTCCGATCGCGGCCGGCGGTCCCGTGTCGATGGTCGTCTCGGGTCGTTCGATCCCATAGATGAAAGCCTGGGTGGCCGGGGTCGGATCCACGTTTCCGGCCCCATCGATCGCGACCACCGAGAACGTGTGGGGGCCCTCCGCCATCGTTCCGAGATCGCGCGGACTGGAGCAGCCCGTGAACGGTCCGCTGTCGAGCTGACATTCGAACGTAATGTCGGGATCGAGGTCGGGGGACGAGAAGGAGAAGACGACGGGAGCGGTCTCCACCGTTGGGTCGGGGCCATCGTCGATCGTCGTCTCCGGCGCGGTGGTGTCGACGACGAACCCTCGCACTGCCGGTGTCGGATCGTACAGACCCTCGTCGGTGTCCTTGGCTCTCACCTCGAAGTTGTAGGCGCCGTCGGGGAGGTCGGTGTAGGTCGCGGGCTCCGTACAGACCGTCCAGGGATCGGTGGTCTGGAGGCGGCACTCGAAGGTCGAGGCCTCGGTGGCCGTGAAACCGAAGAAGGCGTCGTTGTTGGCGACGACGCCCGAGGGTCCCGACGTGATGGTCGTGTCGGGGGCACCCGGGATCGCGTGAGCAACGGGCGCGCTGAAGAAGACGATGCCCTGGACCAGCAGCAGCGACGTCATCAGCCAGCGAGTTGTCTTGGACTTCCGCAAAACCCGACTCCCTAAGTGCGACTTGCGCTCCTAGGTGGTTTCGGCGTGGCGGGGAGTCGCCTTTACCGGTTCCTGCCAGCGGAGATAGCCCTGGTTGCCGGCCTTACGTATGTCGTCGCTCGCTGAGGCGCCGATAACGTCATCATGATGTTTCTGTTCTCGTTCGACTGGCCGAACGTCGCGGACTATCTCTTCGTCCGGATCGCCGCCTGCGTAGGCGCCTCCTACGTCGGCGTGGTTGCGATGGTCTGGGTCGAGAAGCGGATCGACCGACTGAGGCTCTCGCCCGAGGCGACCGTCGCTCCGGGCCACACGACGGAGTCCTGAACCCGGCCCTCGACACGAGCGCCGGCCAATACGATCGCTCCCCGGCCCAATGAGTTCTCGCCCACCGTCGCGCCCGGGCCCACGTAAGCCGTCCCCTCAACCCCCACCTCGATGAGCCGGCCGGGGAACGGCATCGGCGGCCGCGGACCGACCCCATGGAGGAGATCGAGGGACGCCGCGAGGTAGCGCGCCGGCGTTCCCACATCGAGGGCGTATCCATCGTGCATGTAGCTCGCGACCTCACCTCGCTCGATGAGCGGCCGCAGCAAGCTCTCGGCTATACCCTGTACCTCACCTTTAGGGATAAGCGAGAGGACCGCCCGCGAGAAGACCGCGAGCCCGATGAAGGCGGCCCCGGCCGTCGACCGTTCGCGCCTATCGATGAACTGCGTGACGCGCTCCCCTTCGACGACGAGATCCGCCCCCTCGCCCACCCGCCTGACCGCGACCGTTGCGGCGGCCCCAGTCCGCGCATGTGCGGCGAGCACCGAGGCCGGCAGCACATCGGTCAACTCGTCGGCGTTGAGGGTGATGAATGTGTCGGCCAGGCGGTTCTCCAGCGCCTTCAGCGTCCCCGCGGTGCCGAGGGCCGTCGCCCCTTCGAGAAACACTTCGCCCTCGGCGAGACCGTAGGGAACCAGCGCGGCGACCGCGGCATCCGACAGGTGAGACGTGTTCACGATCAGCGGCCGGTAAGAGCCCAGGAGGGAGAGGCCGAACGCCCCCAACGGGATGTCGAGGAGGGGCAGCGCGACCTTGGGCGTCACCTCGGTCAGAGGGCGGAGGCGAGACCCTTGCCCTGCTGCTAGTAGGATCGCTTGGATCTTCAGGGGAAACCACCCGTTCGGGCCATGGACGAAAACAAATCCGGACATTTACCTTGAATCGTTCGGCGAGGCAAGAGGTAGGGCAGGATTCTGGGCTGGGGCGTCCAACATTGGGTAGCAGGGTCGCTAGAGTGGCCGCCCGGTCACTCTCTGAAGCGGGCTCGCAAGTAGGACTGTAGGGAGGGACAAGATCATCCGTAGGAAGGTACTTCGCATCGTTCTAGCGGTTGCCGTCCTTTCGGGCGGCTTCTTGATGCTGCCTCGTCCCGCCTCGCGAGTGCTCGCCCCCGACGCCCAGGCACAGATCGTCCCGACCCCCTCTATCCCTCCCATCCTCGGTAGCCCCAAGCCGTCGCCGACGCCCGAGGCTCCCGATCCCGACGACGACCCCGAGGAACCCGGTACCGGCGGTGGCTCCGGGAACGGTGATGACGGCGGTGGAGACACCGGCGGCGGCGACGACAACACTGGGGGCGACGACGGTAAGGGGAACGACGACAAGGGCATCAAGGGCGACGACAAGGGCAAGCGTAAGAAAAAGAAGCCCGGCGACAAGGAGCCCGCGGGTTTCTCGGGCGAATATCACATCGACGGTACGTTCACGACGAAGAAGCTCGTGGCGGCGGCCAACGAGCTTCGCTCTCTCGATCTTCCGAGCGACGAGGTCCTGGCCACCGTCTACCCGCCCTTCATCATCGGAGGGGAGGCCGCGTGGACCGACACGTGGGGAGCACCTCGTTACGGTCCCGGACCCATCGTCCGTACGCATGAAGGACAGGATGTGTTCTGCAAGTACGGCGATCCGATCCTGGCTCCCGAAGCTGGCACGACCTCTTACAGCGATGGAGGCCTCGGCGGCATCACCGCACGCGTTCACACCAGCTCGAACTCCTACTGGTATCTCACGCACCTGTCTGCGACGAACGCCGAGCAGTATCCCGCGGGTACGCAGGTTCAGGTCGGAGACGTCGTCGGCTATTGCGGGAATTCAGGGAACGCTTTGACGACTCCTCCGCACGTCCACTTCGGTTGGTACGTGAACGGGAGCGCTCAGAACCCGATGCGGCCCCTCGTGAAATGGCTTCACGAGGCCGAGCGCCGCGTCTTGGGTGAGGTAACCACGGCACAGCGAAAGACCATCCGGAACGCTCCTACCCTCACGCTCGAGCGTCGCTTCGGTGATGGTTTCGCTCCCGACCTCTCTACCCTCGAGGTCTCCGGCGAGTCGTTGTGGGCCACGGGTTCGTCTCCGGCAACCGGCGCTTTCGCTCTCGCGGAGGTGGCCCTTCAGGCTGCGCTGGCCGGCGGCTCGACGGACGAGTTCGCGGTCGCACCCGTGGAGGCGGGCGATGGTGAGACCGCTGCGATCGACGAGGGCGACGTCGACAACGGACTGAGCGATCTGCTACAGAGCGGCGTCGCTTACTTCGGCTCCGATCTCGGCAACTGATCCCGACACATCGTCTCTGGGAATCCCTTCGCCTCGACGTTCGTTATCCTTCGCCGGTGAGATCGGCGGGATGCCCGAGTGGCCAAAGGGAGCGGTCTGTAAAATCGCCGGCGTATGCCTTCAGAGGTTCGAATCCTCTTCCCGCCACCACGTCTGACAACGTTCAGCCAACGGAGGGATGATCCGCGGCCGCGTGGAAACGCCCGACCCCAAGATGATCCAAGAGGGGAGGTCCGTCTATCTCCGTCGGCTGTCGGAAGCCGACGCTCCCGCCCTACTTGCCGTTCGGTTGGCGAATCGCGGCTTCCTCGAACCGTACGAGCCTCAACGGTCGGAGGATTTCTACACCCTTCGGTCGCAGAAGGAGCAGATCAAAGTCGGTGAACTTCAATGGCGCTCGGACCAGAGATACGCCTTCGGCGTGTTCGATCTCATGTCCGATCGGTTGGTGGGTAATGTCGCTCTCAGCAACATCGTGAGGGGAGCCTGGCAGAATGCCACGCTCGGCTATTTCATCGCCCAGGAGCGAGGGGGCCGCGGGCTCGGGACGGAGGCGGTTGGTTTGATCGTCGACTTCGGCTTCGACACGGCGAGCCTTCATCGAGTTCAAGCCGGTGTGATGCCGAGGAACAGGGCCTCGGTGCGGATCCTCGAGAAGAACGGTTTCCGTCACGAGGGGTTTTCGCCGCGCTACCTCAACATCAACGGCGTATGGCAGGACCACGAGATGTACGCCATCACTGCCGAGGAGTGGTCGCCTTAACGAGCTCTGCCAGTCGAGGAAGGATCGCCCCTATGGGTTCGTGGAACACGGCTGCCGCCACCGCGTCGCACGGCGTAGCTTCCGCGTTGATGATGACGAGGCGGGCTCCGGCGTTGACGGCGATCCACGGCAGATACGACACCGGTGCAACCGTTAGGGACGTCCCGACGGCGAGGAACACTTCGCAATCCGACGCCGCCTCTTGAGCGCGAAGGAGGTCTTCCGCCACTAGGTTCTGCCCGAACGAGATGGTGGCGGACTTCAATATCCCCCCGCACGTTCTGCAGCGCGGGTCGTCGTCACCGGTTCGCACGCGCTCGAGTGCGTGCTCCATGGGAGCGAGGTCGTCGCACGACATGCAGACGACGTTCCTCAGCGTTCCGTGTATCTCGATGATCACCCGATCGGAGGTTCCGGCCGCTTGATGCAGCCCGTCGATGTTCTGTGTGATCAGCGTATGGACCATGCCCGCCTTCTCCAGGTCGGCAAGAGCCAGGTGGCCCGGCCCCGGCTTCGCGTCCCAGGCAGGATGCTCCAGCCTGCTCTTCCACGCGAGCTTCCTGACGGCGGGATCGTTCATGTAGTTCTGGAAACTGAAGAGCTTCTCGGCCCCCGGGTTGGTCGTCCATAACCCCTGCGGGCCGCGGAAATCGGGGATGCCTGAATCGGTCGAGATCCCGGCCCCCGTGAGGACCGTGATCCGGCGCAACGCGGACATCCATCCCGCCACATCTTCGATCGTCGGCTCTCGGTCTGTCATTAACCTCCAGTCCGTGACCCCTATGAGAACATCTCCTACCGGTCTACCCTGTGGCATGGCCGCCGAGCAGACATCGTCCGGCCCCTCCTTCGAGGAGCGCCAAGCTGCACTCGTGAGCGGCATGGGGGCACGTGATCCAACCGATATGACCACGGGCACGCTCGTCGTCCTTCCTTCGATCACCTTCCCCGAAGAGGAACTGCGGAAGATCATCGGCATCCAGTATTACGAGGAACGCCTCCTTTTCCTGCTGCTTCTGCTGCGGAACCCCGATCTGCGGATCGTTTACGTGACGTCCATCCGCGTCGAGGAACCGATCGTCGACTATTACCTTGGGTTCGTCCCCCCCGAGACGAGACCCGGGGACAGGTTGTATCTCATCGCGTTATGGGACGCGCAGCAGAACGCGCTCACCGAGAAGCTCCTGGATAGACCCGAGGCTCTGGAGCGTATGTCCGTCCTCGCCGAGGATGCATGCCTCGTTCCCTTCAACGTCACTGACCTCGAGGTGAAGGTGGCCGAGGCCACCGGCATCCCGCTCTACGGATGCCCTCCCGATCTGGTGCATCTCGGCTTCAAGAGTGGTTCGAGGAAGGTGGCCCGGGAGGCGGGTGTCCCCGTTCTGTCGGGGGCCGAAGATCTCTTCTCCGTCGACGAGGTCCTCGGCGCGCTGGAGGACCTCAAGGCGACCGGTGCTCGATCGGCAGTCATCAAGCTGAACGAGGGATTCTCGGGCCAGGGCAATGCGGTAGTCGACCTAGACACGCTCTGCCGCCCGCTGGCGAGCACGGCGACGGTGTTCTGCGCATCGGAGGAGTCATGGCCGTCGTTCGAGCGGAAGATCACTCAGGGCGGTGCGGTGGTCGAGCGGTTCGTGCGGGGGCCGGGCGTCGTCTCTCCCAGCGTTCAGATGCGCATCGCACCGGATGGATCCTGTGAGGTCGTGTCGACCCACGACCAGATACTGGGGGGGCCGGACGACCAGGTCTATCTGGGTTGCCGGTTCCCGGCGTCCTCCGATTACAGACTTCAGATCCAGGAGTTGGGCGAGCGCGTGGGGAAGGTACTCGCGGCGAAGGGAGTCATCGGCCCCTTCGGCATCGACTTCATCATCGTGCCCGGAGAGGCCGGGCGGGAGATCTATCTAAGCGAGATCAACCTCCGCATGGGAGGAACGACGCATCCCTTCTTGATGGCGAAGCTGGTTACCGAGGGGACCTACGATCCGGTGACCGGCGAGTTGGTGGCGGACGGCCGTTCCAAGCACTACATCTCCACGGACAATCTCAAGTCGGAGAGCCACGTTGGATCGTTGCCCGAGGAAGTGATAGCTGCCCTGGATCGTGCAGGACTCGGTTTCGATCGTGTGACGCACACGGGGACGACACTCCATCTCCTCGGCGCGGTCAAGAAGCACGGGAAGATCGGCGTGCTGTGCATCGCGGATTCGGTGATCGAGGCGGATGCCATGTACAACCGGGTGCTAGATGAGCTGGGAGAGATCAGCAGTGGCTAGGGCCGTCGGGAGACACACGGTCGGGCTCGGAACCCAGGGGTTGAGAACCCTCGTATTCGTCCTTTATCCGCTCCTCGGCGCCGTCGTTGCGGTGCTTTCGCTGGTCGGCGAGAGCAAGGGCCTGGATGGTTTCCAACTCTTCAACGATCCGGCGCATCAGCTCGGCGTGCTCTGGGGGGTGTTCTCCTACTTCGGCATCCTGATGTGGGCGATGGCGACGGCATGTTGCACGGTCGGCTGGGCTTTCCTTCGGGAAACGTCACCTTCTCTCCCGCTGCGCCGCTGGTTCCTGACATCCGCCCTGATATCGGGAGCGCTGACCATCGACGACACGTTCGCCGTCCACGAACGTATCGTGCCGGAGTACGTCGGGTTAGCCGAACCGATCGTCCTACTTATCTACGTCGTCGTGGTCGCCTGGTATCTCGTTCGATTCCGGCACGAACTCTTCGGGAGGTCCGACTCGACCCTGTTCCTGGCGAGCCTCGTCTTCCTTAGCGTCTCTCTGCTGATCGATGTTACGGGTTGGGTCTTCCCGTTCGTGACGGCGATCGAGGATCTCTCGAAACTCCTCGGCATCACGGCCTGGTTGCACTTCTTCTTCCGGGCAACGATCGAGGCGACGACGGAGGGGGGCCTCCGGGCGCGGACGCGCCGGCTCTGACCCGAGAGATAGTCCAAAAGGGTCATATCGCCGAGCGTCTTCTCTCCCCATACTTCAACGGAGAAGATCGCCACGCGGCGGGGGAGGGAGCGATGGGTCCGACGAACATCTCCTCTCGTTCCGCGCGC
The DNA here is from genome assembly GCA_050694195.1 of Actinomycetota bacterium. Classification (GTDB taxonomy): domain Bacteria; phylum Actinomycetota; class CADDZG01; order CADDZG01; family WHSQ01; genus JBOGXG01. Next base: position 7,727 of record JBOGXG010000044.1, read on the forward strand.
CTCATAGCGTTCTTGGTTGTCCTTGCGCTTCCCCTCGTGGGGGCCCCGGCGCCACCGGCTCGCTCGGAGGCGATGGTCCCCGTCATCATCCAAGGACGCGGCGATCTAGCGGCTACCCGGGCCGTGGTGGAGAAGGCGGGAGGCCGCGTCACGTACCGCCTTCCGATCATCGACGGCATCGCGGCCGATCTTCCCGCGGGAAGCATCGAACCCGTGGAGGCGCATCCAACCGTCGCCGCGGTGACCTTCGACACACCGATCGAGATGCAGCACTACGGTCACGAGCAGCGGTGTGCCGGGAAGAAGCGCAAGGCTCTCAAGAGATGCAAGAAACGCGTTCATCGGCAGGCCGCCGCGGCGCAACGGATACAGCGAGTCGTCAGGGCGGACAACGTCTGGGCGGAAGGCAATCGCGGGCAGCGCGCTACGGTCGCCGTTCTCGACACCGGCGTCTACTCCTCGCACCCCGATCTGCGAGGACGAGTGGTCCATTGCGAGGACTTCTCCGGCGAATTCGAGACGCCACCACCTTCCTCGGCCCCCTCTGCCGGCGATTGCAACGATCCCTTCGGGCACGGAACGTTCATGGCGGGTCTCATCGCCGGCGACGGAGCGTCCTCGAAGGGCAAGTATTCGGGGGTCGCCCCCCGGTCGAAGATCGTGTCGATCAAGGTCGCCGGCTACGACGGCTCAACCGATATCTCCAAGATCCTCGCCGGCATCCAGTGGGCTGTCTCTTTCGGGGGGCCGGATCAGTACGACATCGGGGTGCTGAACCTGTCGCTCGGGAGTGACAGCGACCAGAGCAGGGATCTGTCGCCCCTCAACTACGCGGTCCAGGAGGCATGGGCCGAGGGGATCGTCGTCGTTGTCTCCGCCGGTAACGACGGTGACGCTCCTCGGACGCTGATGAAGCCGGGCGACGATCCCTACGTCATCACCGTGGGGTCGTCCAATGACGAGGGGACCGTCACCGTGGCGGACGATCGGATCCCGGCCTTCTCGAGCCGTGGAGCGACGCGATCCGAGCCGGCCCTCCAGAAACCGGACGTCGTTTCTCCCGGTGTTCATACCGTGTCGCTGCGTTCGCCCGGAAGCGCGATCGACACGAAGTATGGAGGGGACGCGAGGGTCGAACAGGATTACTTCCGCGGCTCGGGGACGTCGATGTCGACCGCAACCGTCAGCGGGATCGCCGCGCTCATGTTGACCGACGATCCATCGCTCACCCCCGATCAGGTGAAGTCACGGCTGCTGGCCAGCGCGATGCCGATAACCGACGATGAGCTCGCCGCGGGGGCCGGGGTCGTCGACGCCTTCGGCGCGGTCCACTGCGACTCGTGCACCGACAAGGTTCAGGATTATCCTCGTGGGTCTGGGCTCGGCTCACTCGACGGCGATCGCGAGACGGTCGACGTGTTCATCCAGTCGCCGGAAACAGCGATCGAGGAGGTTCCATCGACGGGCGAGTTCGCCGCGGTCATCGACGACCCCGTCCTCCCGCCGCTGGGCAACCCGGCGGGTCTCCTCCCCTGGCTCTCGGCGACGTACGCGGGGATCGGATGGGATCCGACCACGTGGGACGCGTCGTCGTGGAAGACCGACGACTGGGCCGCGTCGTCGTGGAAGGCGAGCAGCTGGAAGGCGACCGAGTGGGACGCGTCGTCGTGGAAGGGGACCGAGTGGGCCAATCCCCAGTGGGAGGCGTCGTCGTGGAAGGGCGTCGATTGGGACACCACCGAGTGGGAGGCGTCGTCGTGGAAGAGTTCCTGGTACGCGGTCGCGTGGGACTGAGGACGTGAGTTGGAATCCGGTCAGGCGAAACCTGACCAGATTCGCACTCGGCGCTTACATCGGGTCGCTCGGCACGGTACTTGCAACCGTCCTCGTCGGGACGATCGTGTCCGACCAACACTGGGGCAACTGGACCCGCTGGGCTTTCTTCACCGGTCTGTACATCCTGACGGAAAGCGTCGTTCTGCTCTTCCACCACGAGCGGGGGCGTGTCGGCCTGAGTGCCGCCGAAGCGATCTTCCTCCCCATGCTCGTCGCGTTGTCTTTCCCCCAGGTCGTGTGGAGCATCACGTTGGGAGCGATAGTCGTCAAC
>JBOGXG010000045.1:0-4972 GCA_050694195.1 Actinomycetota bacterium
CTACTTCGACGGCTCCGACATGACCCTCCTCCCCGGGCCCAGATTCGAGACCGACGACACGCACGGGACCGGCTGCGCGCTCTCCGCGGCGATCGCCGCCCGACTCGCCCGCGGAGACGACCTGGTGGACGCGGTTCGGTTCGCGAAGGGTTTCATCTCGGGCGCGATCAGGAGAAGTCTGCGGATCGGGAAGGGATTCGGTCCGGTCAACCCCGGCTGGGAGTTACTCGACGGCGGCTGAGCCGTCCTCCGCGCGCGCTCTGACGTCGTAGTAGCACACGTAGCCGACGGCGGCGGCGAAGGAATAGAGGAAGCCCACGAGGAGCATCTGCATCGGGAGGAGGATCGCCAGCGCGACCGCGCGGGGTGCATCCTCCAACATCTGAGCCGCCACCCCGAGGGCCGTGTTCTCCAACAGCGCGATCCCCAGCGAGACCGCAATGAGACACATGATGATGCGGGCCCAATGGCCCCTCATGAGTGCTTGGAGGCGGGGCCACCCGCCTCGGACGTCGTGGCCCTCCAGGGCGACCACTTGCACGAGCACGGGCGGTCCGAAGAAGAGGACCTTGAACAGGGGCCATAAAGGCAGGAGCAGCGCGGCCAGGGTGAGAGACAGCATCCCCGCCAGCAGCGCGCCGACGAGAACATCTCTCCGTCGCGGAGCGAGGGTCCTGTAGGCGCGCCGGAAGCTTGGGGTGTGCCCCTCGACGAGATCGTCGAGAGCTACGGAGATCACCCCGAAAGCGAAGCTGAAGAGAACGGTGGGTAGGACGACGATCAGCAGGAAGGCCAACGGCAACAGCAGGTTGTCTGCCGCATCCAGCGCGAGCAGCACCGGGGTCAGAGACAGGAAGAGCGAGAGAACCGCCAACGGTATGAGCGTTTGACGAAGGCACGCCGCCTGCAACCGTCCGGCGGATGCGATGATGCCGGAGAATCGCAGAGGCGGTTGGAGCAACGCGGCTGCGCCGGTTGGAGAGGAAGCGGCCCCTTCGTCGTCCGACACCGTGGAGTGGCGAGCGATGCTACGAACCGACGCGCTTCTTGGCGATCGTGCCCAGGATGAAGAGACCGGCGAGAGCGATCCCGACGATCACGAGTTTCTTCGTTACCTGAACCGCCTCGACCTTCGCCTGATCGACCAGGAGGTCGACCTTCCGGGCCAGGTCCTCCCGGGTCTCCTCTATCTCACTGGCGGTCTCGGTGGGGCTGTTTCCCATCCTCATCCCTTCTTCCTAGTGGGGCTCATCATAGATGAGCCGTCTCAGCGGCGGCCGAGCGACTTCACAAGATCGACGTCTTCTTTGAGGTTCTTCTTCGTGAGGTCCGTCTTGATCGGGGTCGAGATCATCTTCTTAGCGACGAGCGCGCAGACGATGGCGACGATCACCAGAACCCCGACCGTTGCCAGGTCTGCGATCCATGCGGCCCACAGCTCGTGGAAGCCGTCGCGGAGGGCCAGCAGCAAGAAGATCAACATGAAGAAGGCGAGGGCACCTACGATCGCGAAGATCGCGGCCCCCTTAACCTTCGCGGTGACGGACTGGCCGAGCTCCTGTTTGGCGAGTTCGATCTCTTTGCGCACGAGGGTCGAGATGTCCTCGGTGACCTCTTTGACCAGCTGGCCCGCGGACTTGTCGGGAACGGCGCCGTTCCCCCTATAGAGATCCTCGTTCCTCACTCGGTCAGTCATGTTCGTCCTCCTTGGCCTCGTTCATCGATGATCGCCGGGTCCTTCGCCTTTCAGCAAGCACATCGTTCAATTCGGCAGACATGAGGATCACCTGGGCGAGAAGGAACGAGGCGACCAACAGTCCCGCTGCAGAGGCGAATACCCCGAAAGCGGCTTCTCGACTCGCGGCCCCTCTCCCGAGGTACCACCCACCGACCTCCTTCAGCACCTCGAACAGTATTGCCGCAAGGAGTGCCCCGGGTAGCACCTGTCCCCAGGTCGCGTCTCTGGCGGGCAGGAATCGATAGGCGGTGGCGAACAACATCAACCCCACCACGATGCCCGTTGCATGACCGAGCAACCAGCCGAGGACCTGAGCGGTGGTCCCGTCGAAGATCCCGCTCGCCCACGACGAGGCGGCCCCCAGCGCCAGTGACGTCACGGCTCCGAGCCCGAAGACGAGGAGCCAGCGTGCGGCCGCGATGCGTTTCCCGATCCAGGTCGCCTCGTCCCTCACCCCGTGGATCCGGTTGAGGGCGTGTTCGAGCGCGACGATCGCTCCGGTGCCGGAGTACAGGGCGAGGACGACACCGGTCAGAGCCAGTTCCTGTCGCCTCCGCTCGATGAAATCGAGACCCTTCGGGGAGAACATGTCACGAAGGAGAGGGAACGAGTTGAGCGCCGAATCCATGATGTCCTCTCTTAGGGTCTCGTTCCCCAGCGTGACGTATCCGAGGAGAGCGGCCCCGAAGAGCAACAGCGGGAAGATAGAGAAGAAGGTGTAGTAGGTCAACGCCGCAGTGTGCGTCGACCCGTCGGCAATCGAGAACCCCTTGAACGTCTGCATGACGATGTCGACGGCGGCATTCCGAGAACGCAGGGTCTCGAGTTTCAGCTTGAACCAAGCGGGGACCTTCGTCAGAGCTTCCACAGCGCTTGGTTACCCGGCGGGGGGCGGGGCTAACGGACCAAGCGGTGGGTGGATGCGGGTCGCGAGAGGGCGCTCAGCGCGCCTTCGTCACCCGGTTGGCCTTGAGGCACTTCGTGCAAACGGCGAGGCGTTTGGGGCGGCCTTCGACGACGACTCGCATCTTGTGCACGTTCGGGTTCCAGCGCCGGCGGGAGCGCCTATGGGAGTGCGAGATCTTGTTCCCGAAGCCGGGCGTCTTTCCACAGATGTCACATACGGATGGCATAGCGAGTCAGGGTACCAAAATCCCGGCCGCGGCCCCGCGGGTCCGCCGTCCGGAGACCCGGACCCCACGTGGGGGCATCCACGTCGTTCCCGAGACCGCGCACTAGGGTGATGGTCATGGCCGAATCCGTCATGGCCCGCCCCAAAGGCCTCGAGCTCTACGCGCCGCCGCGCCGGCAGAAGAAGATCACCCTTCCCGGCAAGAGGGGGGAGGCACTCGGCAAGCTCGGGATCCGGAGCGTCCAGGATCTATTGCAGCACTATCCGCGCTATCACGTCGATCGCACCAAGCTCCGTACGATCGACGAGCTCGGTCGCCTCGCCGCCGTCGAGGAGATCCGGGACGTTCAGATCCTGGCGAGGGTCGTGAAGATAGACCGCCCCTTCAGGACGCGAACCGGCAAGCGCATGATCAAGGGCAGGATCGAGGACGGGACGGGGAAGATAGATGTCACTTGGTTTAACCAGGACTGGGTCGCGAGAGCTCTCGCCCCAGGGACCGAGGCTTTCTTCTACGGTCGACTAGGCGTCTTCCGCGGTCACCTCCAGATGACGGCCCCGCGCTTCGAGAAGGTGCGGACGGGGAAGGAGCCGTTCAACGTCGGCCGCATCATCCCGATCTATCCGGCGACCGGCGACCTTTCCAGCGATCAGATCCGCAAGCTGATGTGGGATCACCTCGAGGGGATCGACCAGATACTCGATCCGGTGCCGCCCGCGATCACGAGACGACTGGGACTCATGGATCGGTCGAGCGCGATGCGGCTGATGCATTTCCCGGAGGACAAGAACGATGTGCTGCAAGCCCGGAGAAGGCTGATCTTCGACGAGGTCTTCACGCTTCAGCTGGGCCTGGTGTACAGGAAGCGCAAGCTGGAGCGAACGGTGAAGGGGATCGCCCACGGGCGACCGGCCCCCGGATCGCTCCCCGAGGTCTTCGTCGCAGAGCTCCCCTTCGAGCTGACCGGCGCACAGAGGACGGCATGCGAGGAGGTGGCTCGTGACATGTCGCGGTCCTACCCGATGCATCGCCTCCTTGAAGGCGAGGTCGGGTCGGGGAAGACCGTCGTCGCGCTCTACGCTTGCCTCACCGCGATAGACGGCGGCTACCAGGCAGCTTTCATGGCTCCCACCGAGGTCCTCGCCGAACAACATCACCTCACCGTGGGCGAACTGCTCGACAGAGCGTTCGGCGAGGCAGAGGCGCGGAACCTGTTCGCGGGAACGTCGAAACGGCCCGTCGTCCGCTTGCTGACGGGCTCCACGCCGGCGGCACAGCGCGACAAGATCCTCGCCGAGGTCGCCGCGGGGGAGGTCGATCTTCTAATCGGAACCCACGCATTGATCCAGAGTGGGGTCGACTTCGCCCGCCTGGGGATGGCCGTCGTCGACGAACAGCATCGCTTCGGTGTTCACCAGAGGCGCACCCTCCGCGACAAAGGGACGGTCGGGGAGCCCGACATCCTCGTCATGACCGCGACGCCGATCCCCCGAACTCTGGCGGTAACGATCTACGGAGACCTCGACGTATCCATCCTCGACGAGCTGCCCAAGGGGCGGCGGCCTATCGACACCTGGGTGATGGAAGGAGACCACGGACGTGGAGAGGCCTACGAGTTCATCCGAAAGGAGGTCGCGGCCGGACACCAGGCTTTCGTGGTTTACGCCCTGCGCGACGAGTCGAACAAGTCGGAGCTCCGCAGTGCGAAAGCGGAGGCGAAACGTTTGGCCGAAGACGTGTTCCCGGACCTTAACGTCGGGCTCGTCCACGGGGACATGAAAAGCGTGGATAAAGAGGCCGCGATGAGCGCCTTCAGGGACGGCAAGACGGACGTCCTCGTCGCGACCACCGTCGTGGAGGTCGGGGTCGACATCCCGAACGCCACCGTGATGGTGATCGAAGACGCCGATCGCTTCGGCCTCGCCCAGCTTCACCAGCTGCGGGGCCGGGTCGGTCGCGGAGCCTATGTCTCGTATTGCGTGCTGGTCACGGAACTGGATCTTGCCCGGGCGGATAACGACCCGGCGGTGTCGTTCGCGGCCGAGCGCCTCCGAGCCGTGGAGGCGAGCCGGGACGGCTTCAAGCTGGCGGAGGTCGACCT
>JBOGXG010000046.1:0-4864 GCA_050694195.1 Actinomycetota bacterium
GTATTGGAGATCTCTGACCGCATCACGGTTCTTCGCCGAGGACGCGTGGTGGGTGATACAACCCCGAAAGAAACGACCGAACAGAAACTGGCGACCATGATGGTCGGGAGAGATGTTCGGTTGGAGGTCGAGAAAACAGAGAGCGCGCCGGGGGCACCCGTCCTTCAGGTGAAGGATCTGAGCGTCCTCGACGACAGGGACCACGTCGTCGTGGACGGCGTAAGCCTCGAGGTGCACGCCGGTGAGATCGTCGCGGTCGCCGGTGTGCAGGGGAACGGACAAACCGAGTTCGTCGAAGCGATCACGGGCATGCGCCATCCGATCGGTGGGACGATCCTGCTTGACGGGAAGGACATGACCCGCGCCGGGCCTCGCAAGTTGTTCGAGGCCGGGATGGCGCACGTCCCCGAGGACCGGCAGGAGGACGGACTCGTCACGTCGTTCCCCATCAAGGACAACCTCGTTCTCAACTCCTATACGAAGGCTCCTTTCTCCAGCGGGATCAAGCTCAATAGGGACGCGATCAGAGGGTCGGCGACGAGGCTGGTTGAGGAGTACGACGTACGCACGACCTCGATAGACGCGGCGGCCTCGACCCTCTCCGGTGGGAACCAGCAGAAGCTGATCGTGGCGCGCGAGTTCTCCCAGTCCGACAAGCTCCTCATCGCGTCCCAACCCACGCGGGGACTCGACGTCGGCTCGATCCAGTACATCCACGCACAGATCGTGGCCAAGCGCGATGAAGGGGTCGCCCTACTCATCGTGTCCTCGGAACTGGACGAGGTCTTGGCCTTAGGGGACCGGATCGCGGTCATGTACCAAGGAAAGATCGTCGGCGTGCTCGATCGTAAGGATGCCGACCGGCACAAGCTGGGATTGCTGATGGCGGGGTCGAAGCTCGCGTGAGCGACGCAACGACGTCGTCACCCCCTCCCCCTCCTCCGGCCGAGCCGCCGGCGAACACCGCCCCCGAGCCGCCTCCTGCTCGCGCCCAGAGCACGGTGGCAAGGTTGCGCAAGGCCTTCCTGGTTCCGACCCTGGCCCTCGCCCTCGGGCTCTTCTTCGGAGCCCTCCTCATGGTCTTCACCGACCCCGACACACTCCGGTCGTGGGCATCGTTCTTCCGGGACCCCGGCGGGGCCCTGAAGGACTCCTGGGATCTCGTCTACTCGGCGTACTCCGCGTTGCTGCGAAGCTCCCTCGGCAGCTCCGGGGCGATCAGTGAGACGATCGTCGCCGCCACCCCGTTGATCTTCGGCGGACTCTCCGTCGCCCTGGCCTTCAAGGCCGGACTCTTCAACATCGGAGCCGAGGGCCAACTGTTGGTTGGTGCCATGGCCGCGGCCGTAGTCGGCTTCACGTTCGACGGTCTTCCGGCAGTCATCCTCCTGCCGCTGTGCGTCCTCGCCGGCTTCCTCGGAGGTGCCCTATGGGGATTCGTTCCCGGCTTCCTCAAAGCCAAGTCCGGCGCTCACGAGGTGATCACCACGATCATGCTCAATTACATAGGGATCCGCTTCGTGGACTACCTCCTCTCGACCGACACGGTCCGGAGGACGGGGCGCGCCGATCCCATCTCCAAGGCGGTGGATGAGGCGGCCCGCCTGCCCAGGTTGGGTGGCGGAGATCTCCGCGTCCACGCGGGCATCCTCCTAGCTCTCCTCGCGACCTATGGCGTGTGGTGGCTCGTCTTCCGTTCGACCGTCGGGTTCCGATTCCGAGCGGTAGGGGCGAACCCGCATGCCGCCGCTTATGCAGGCATGGGTGTCGGGGCGACCTACATCCTCGCCATGAGCCTCGCGGGGGGCCTCGCCGGTCTCGCCGGAACCGCGCAGCTTCTCGGTGTGCAGTACAGCGTCTTCCCCGGTTTCTCATCCGCTTACGGCTTCGACGCGATCGCTATCGCGCTGCTGGGTCGAACACACCCTGTAGGGGTGGTAGCTGCTGCATTCCTATTCGGCATCTTGCGTGCGGGAGCGATCGGCATGCAGGCCGCCACCGCGGTGCCCGTTGACATCATCGTCGTCATACAGGCGCTGATCATCGCGTTCATGGCCGCGCCGGCTCTGGTGCGCGGCATCTTCCGGATCAAAACGGGACGCACTACGGACACCGACACGTTCGCGAAGAGTTGGGCAACATGAGCACTGCCGACGCAGTCATCACTCACATCTCGCGGAGGAGAGCGCGCGTCCTCGGGTTCGTCTTCCTCGGCCTCGCTCTAGCGATCCTCTGGTTCTTCGGGTTCGGCGCGGAAGGGGGCCTCGATTCAACCTTCGGACTGAACTCCGGGGATCAGGCGGCGGAGTTACCCGATCTCACCTTGCCGGCGCGCGGCACCGCGATGTTCCTCGCCGCGGTCGCCGGCTTCCTCGGCGGTATCCAGCTCGCCCGAGGTTTCGGCAGGAACACCTACCTCGTGCTCTCCGCGGTCGTGGCGTGCTTCATCTTCGCGTTCCTGGTGTGGGCCGCCCGGGGCGACTCGCTCAATCTCATCGGGATGATCAAGAGCAGCCTCCTCAGATCCGTTCCTCTCACGCTCGGCGCGCTCTGCGGGGTCCTCTGCGAACGAACGGGCGTCATCAACATCGCGATCGAAGGGATGATGTTGACCGCCGCGTTCGTCGGATCACTCGCCGGCAGCGCGGCGGGGAATCTCTGGGTGGGCTTACTCCTCGGAGTCGCGTCCGGTGCTTTGCTCGGCGCCATCCTGGCGGTGCTCTCGATCCGATACCGCGTCGATCAGATCATCTCCGGCACCGTTCTCAACATCTTCGCCCTCGGCATCACGAGCTATCTGTCGGCGCGGCTCTTCAGCACGTACCAGGACCTCAACAGCCCCGGACGATTCACTGTTATCGACATCCCCGTGCTGTCCGAGATCCCACTGGTCGGGCCGGTCCTGTTCTCCAACAACATCTTCGTGTACCTCATGTTCGCCCTGATCTTCGGGATCACGGTCGGTCTGTTCAGGACGCGGTGGGGTCTCCGTGTCCGGGCCGTCGGCGAGCACCCGAAGGCGGCGGACACGGTTGGTGTCAACGTCCTCCGGGTGCGCTACCGGAACGTCATCCTCGGCGGGATGGTCGCGGGGCTGGCCGGGGCCTACCTGACCCTCGGATCGGTCGGGCGGTTCGACGAGAACATGACCGCCGGTCAAGGGTTCATCGCCCTGGCAGCGATGATCTTCGGTCGTTACCACCCCGTCGGAGCCTTCGGCGCGGCCCTTCTGTTCGGCTTCGCCGATTCGCTCCAGACGAAGCTCGCGATCCTGGACGTTCCGATCCCCTCGCAGTTCCTCCTGATGGCCCCCTACCTGGCGACGATCCTGGTCGTGGCCGGCGTGGTGGGTCGGACGAGGGTGCCGGCAGCCGACGGCCAGCCATACATCAAGGAGTAGCGCGACACTTATCCCGAACGGCACCGGTGACCACGAGGAGCTTGATGAGCGAAGCCATCGATTGGGAAGAGCTGAAGTCCGAGGCCATCGATGCGGCCGCCAGAGCGTACGCGCCGTATTCCAGGCTCCAGGTGGGTGCCGCCGGCCTCATCGACGACGGTGGCATCGTTACCGGTTGCAACGTCGAGAACGCCTCCTACGGACTCACGCTCTGCGCCGAATGCGGGCTGGTGTCCAACCTCTTCGATTCCGGGGGTGGCCGGCTGGTGGCCTTGTCGGTGACCGACAGGAACGGCGAGCTCTTGATGCCGTGCGGACGGTGCCGTCAGATCCTGATGGAGGCCGGCGGCCCCGACCTCCTCGTCGACTCCGCCGATGGCCCGAGGCGGCTCGACTCGTTGCTGCCGGACGCGTTCAGCGCCGACGAGCTCGGCGCCCGCCAGACGATCTCGTAGGTCTTGAACGCCGTCGACATCATCCGCACGAAGCGCGACGGGGCGCGGCTGAGCGACGGGCAGATCAACTGGTTCATCGAGGCGTACACCGATGGTGAGGTCGCAGACGAGCAAGCAGCCGCGCTCCTCATGGCGATCGTGTGGCGAGGGATGGAGCCGGAGGAACTCGCGGTATGGACCGCCGCGATGATCTCTTCCGGCGAGCGTCTGGACCTATCGTCGATCGACCGCCCCACCGTCGACAAACATTCGACAGGGGGCGTCGGCGATAAGGTCTCGCTGCCTCTCGCTCCCCTGGTCGCCGCATGCGGCGCCGCCGACCCGATGCTTTCGGGGCGAGGGCTCGGCCACACCGGCGGCACGCTCGACAAGCTGGAGGCGATCCCTGGCTACCGCGTCGATCTCGAGGCCGACGAGATGAAGCGGATCCTCGCCGCAGTCGGCTGTGTCATCTGCTCGGCAGGCCCCGGTCTCGCTCCGGCCGACCGCAAGCTGTACGCCCTTCGCGATGTGACGGGAACCGTGGAGTCCGTCCCGCTCATCGCCTCGTCGATCATGTCGAAGAAGATCGCCGAGGGAACGGAGGCGCTCGTCCTCGACGTCAAGGTCGGATCCGGCGCGTTCCTTCCCGACGTTCGCTCGGCACGAGAGCTGGCGGAAACCATGGTGGAGCTCGGGACCGCTCATGGCGTGAAGACGTCCGCCGTACTGACAGACATGGACCAACCGCTGGGTCTGACCGCCGGCAACGGGCTGGAGGTCACCGAATCTGTAGAGGTCTTGTCGGGCAAGGGGCCGGACGACGTGGTCGAGATCACGGTGGCGATCGCCGACGAGATGATGTCGCTGGTGGGGTCGGACGCCGACACGCGCGCGGCGCTCACGGGCGGCCGCGCGCTGGAGCGATGGTCGGCCATGGTCGCGGCGCAAGGCGGCGACCCCGATGCACCACCGGCGGAAGCATCCGAACGACGAACGGTGCCGGCCGCGGCGCGCGGCTTCGTGGAGC
>JBOGXG010000047.1:0-3002 GCA_050694195.1 Actinomycetota bacterium
CCTGGGATGACATCGCCAGGGACATCGCGCCGGAGGTAGCGTCCGACCTTCACGGCGAGCTGACTTCGGCGAACAACGTTTACGCCGACATCATGTACCCGGCGGGACAGTGGAACCCGCTGGAGCAGGCGCGCGAGGAACGGCTGGCTCGGCACATGAAGTCGAACATCGAGCGCTATTTCGATATGCAGGGGATCTCTCCGGATGAAGCCTCGGGGGTTCCCGGGCTCCGGCCGGCCGAGTACGCGACCGCATACGACGTCGTCGGTTACGACGACTCGGGTTTCATGGGCGACTTCTTCACCGAGACCCTCGACGCGACCGAGGTCGACGTAGAGCATCTCTTCTCGCATATGGCCCCGAACTCCACCTGGCTGGCGCCGCACGAAGACGCCCACATCGCCTCGGTGCGAGGCGAGATCGAGACGATGATGGTCGAGGCGATAGCGCAGAGGGAGGTGCGGGTGCGACTGCGCCTGGGGCGCGTCGGGTATCTCTTCGATCCCCGTGTGACTACCTCGGCGGACGGCTATGGGGGGCCGAAGCCTCCGAAGGGGATCTCTCCCGAGCCGTACAGGGCGACGCATATGCGGTACTTCAAAGACCTGTCCCGCTTCGCGACCGATCGGTTGCGGCGGGTTTCGAGTGGTGACGTCGGTGCGCGCAGATTGAGAGGCCTGGACTCGTTCGTCGTCGCAGGTGACCCCTTCCCTCGCGACCCGGCAGGCGGATCGGTGAACAAGAAAAAGATCGCCGCGACACTGAAGCGCTTCGTGAAGCGCGGTGGGAACGTCGTCCTCACCGATGGAGGATTGAAGCTCTTGGCGAAGATGAAGATCGTGCCGCGGCGAGCCATCGAGCGCACGGTTCATAACGCCGGTCACATCGACATCGAGAATTTCGACGATCCTTACCTGAGGAAGGTGCACACCACCGCGAGCCAGACCTACTACGAGGTGCCTCTGGGGTTCTCGGTCGACCAGGACAGCGCGCCTCACGTAACCGTCGCCCGCGGCGCGTGGGAGAGGAAGGGCGGGAAGAGCCTCGCGTACGTCACCGACGAGGCGCGGATCGGTCTCGGACGGATCAAGGTAGGCAAGGGAACCATAGGGATCCTTGGCGCCCTTTTGCCTCATCCCACCGAGGAGTTCGACCACTTCTACGGCATCGCCGACTATGCGGTCACCGTGGCCGGCGGCCAGATCCTCAACAACATGTTGGCCGCCGGTCGCTAGGCCCATCCGGACCCTCCCAGTACGCCATTTCCGGTGCGAGAAAGCGACAAATGGCGCCCGGATTCTTACTAAGAAACCGAGCAGGGCGTAGCCTCCTAGCATGACCAGAAAAGATGCGCTCATCGAGACGATCAGGTCGTCGGTCATCGGCGACGACGAGGTGATCGTCGGTCCCTATGGACCCCGCCGGGTCACGTATGCCGACTACACCGCGTCGGGGCGGGCTCTCACGTTCATCGAGGACTTCATCCGCGAGGCGGTCCTGCCGCTCTACGCGAACACACACACGGAGACGTCAGGTACCGGGCTCCAGACGACGCGCTTCCGGGAACATGCTCGCTCGATCGTCCGCTCCGCCGTGGGGGCCTCCGACGAACACGCCGTCATCTTCTGCGGGTCCGGCTCGACCGGAGCGATCGACAAACTCATCTCGGTCCTCAACCTTCGTATCCCGGCCGACCTCGATCGCCGCTACGGACTATCCGGCGCGATCCCCCCGGAACAGAGGCCCGTGGTCTTCATCGGGCCCTACGAGCATCACTCCAACGAGCTTCCCTGGCGTGAAACGATCGCCGAAGTCGTCGTCATCGGCGAGAACGCCAACGGGATGATCGATCAGGACGAACTACGAACGAAGCTCGAGGGATACTCCGACAGGACGCTTGTGATCGGTAGCTTCTCGGCCGCCTCCAACGTGACGGGCATCGTGTCGGACACCCACGCGATCTCGTCGCTCCTCCACGAGTTCGGTGCGCTGTCGCTGTGGGACTTCGCCGCTGCCGCACCGTACGTGGAGGTGCAGATGGGGTCGCCAACGGACGGCCTCGCCTACAAGGACGCCATATTCCTGTCCCCTCACAAGATGATCGGCGGCCCGGCCACCCCCGGCATCCTCGTGGCGCGACGGGACCTGTTCGAGAACTCCGTGCCGGCGGTTCCCGGCGGCGGCACCGTCGCTTACGTCAATCCGACCGAGCACCGATACCTCGCCGATCCCGAACACCGGGAGGAAGGCGGAACGCCGGCCATCGTCGAGGCGATCCGCGCCGGGCTCGTCTTCAAGCTGAAGGAAACGGTCGGCGCCCGCACGATCGGAGGGTTGGAGGAGTCGCTGATCCAGCGCGCGATCGCGGCGTGGGATCAGAACCCGAACATCGAGATCCTCGGCAATCACGACGCCCGGAGACTCTCCATCGTTTCGTTCACGGTGAGGCACGGATCCCGTTACCTCCATCACAACTTCGTGGTGGCGTTGCTGAACGACGTCTTCGGGATCCAGGCACGAGGCGGGTGCTCGTGCGCCGGCCCCTACGGGCACAGGCTCCTCGGCATCGACATCGAGAAGTCGCACGAGTTCGAGCGGGAGATCGCCCGAGGTTGTGAAGGGATCAAGCCGGGTTGGGTCCGCGTCAACTTCAACTACTTCATCTCGGATCTCGTGTTCCGCTACATCATCCAGGCCGTCGACATGGTTGCCACCGACGGCTGGCGCCTGCTCCCTCACTACGACTTCGAGCCAGCGTCGGGGCTGTGGGTCAACCGCATCCGGATAGCCGAGCCGCCGATGACACTGGACTCGCTGTCGTACGAAGGCGGGCGCCCGCGGTTCGAGCTACATCGCGCGACCGAGCCCGAGTCGTCGCTCGAGGACTACCTCCGCTACGCGAAGACGATCTTCACCGAGACCGATGCCCTAGACGAGGAACCGACACATCCTGAACTCACCGAGGACTTCGAGCGGCTCCGCTGGTTCCCGCTCCCCGAGGA
>JBOGXG010000048.1:0-5399 GCA_050694195.1 Actinomycetota bacterium
CCCAGGAACACTTGTTGGGTGACATCCGCGAAATAGCCGTCGAGTCGAGCGGCGATATCGATCAATACGGGCTCCCCGTTGCGAAACTCCGTCTCATCCGCACGATGGTGGCCGATCGCGGAATTAGCGCCTGCCTGGACCAGAACGAAGTCGACCGACTCGGCCCCGTTGGCCCACAAGCCGTTCTCGATCTCACGCTTCAGTTCGAGTTCCGTCATACCCGGCCTCGCCTGCTCTAGTGCGGTATCGATCCCGAGGGAAACCATCTCACCGGCGCGTCGGATGCGCTCCTGCTCGCCCGCGGTCTTCGACAACCGGAGGGGGCCGAGCAGGTAACTGGCGCGGCGCGGATGATCGGCGATCCGATCGCGCAAACGCGTAAGGAAATCGAACCGCAACTCGTCGTCGATCGCGGCGGTCGCTTTTGTACCCGAGAGGGACAGTTCACGGAATGCCTGATCGATCGCTCCATCCGGTCCTTGCCTGTCCGTCCATTCGAAGACCGCATCGAAACCCGTCGCGTCCCTGAATTCGTCGGCGTCGAAGTACGGCATGACCATCGCAACGCGGTCGCGGGCTACGAGGAGGACCGTGATCCGCTCCACAGCCATCGCGCCATAACCGGTGAGGTAACGCATGTTGGAGGTGGGCCCCACGATCACAAGGTCCACTCCTTGCTCGTTCATTGATGCCTGAAGCGCCTCGATCCGATCACCAGTGGGTGAGGCGCGATTCAGGCCTGCCTTGATCATGCGATTACCTCCTTTCGGCTCCTACCAAGCCGGTCGGAACATCATCACGCTAGCTCAGGCGCGCTGGCGCTCCTCCCGCTGCCGGATCAGCTCCTCGACCGCGCTCGGAAGGGTTGTTTCGAAGTCGATCAGCTTCGCCCACGTCGGCGTCACGACGATCCGGACCATGCCGTCGTAGAGCGAGCGGACCTCGGCCTCCCACTCGACACGTTGCTCCGGAGTCATCGTGTAGGTGCTGTTGGCCTCGAGATACTCGTCCGGGATGCCGTCGACAACGTCGAGCTCTGCCTGACCTCGAATAAGCAGGATCTTTGGCGGATGCACCTCGGTGTCGATCGTCAGGGCGACCGATGGGTTGTGGCGTAGGGCCGGAAGCTTCGGGGCGTTCTTCGACGTGGTCATGACGATCTCCGTCCCGTTCCAGGTGAACCCGATCGGGACATTGCGAGGTGTGCCGTTCTTGGCGATGTATGCCAAACGGGTTATGTCCCGGGCCAACAGTTCCTGGCTGATCGGTCGGTTCAGAATCTCGCTGGTCTCGTTCGGTCGCACGGTCATCCCTCCCTTGTCGTTTTCTGTCGATCGAGGACGAACGAACTCAAGATCGAGCCGCTACTATCGCTCTGATTCAAGCCATCCGAGACTCCGTCGATGGCGCACGGAGCCTCCGTAGACGACCGAGCGTCGGTTCTCACGTGCAGTGTGGACATTCCACGTCCCACGCTCCCCCTGACGTCGCCCCCTTCCCTTTACCACCTGCAGATTACGAATTCGTTCCCTCCTGATCCCTCCGCCTGCCTCCTGACATCCAGAAAGGAATGGCACCAGAATGGCAAGCATGGAGAAGGACACGCGGGACCAACTCAAAGAGAGCCTGGATTCCTTCGGCCGTCGGGCGTGGGGTGACGCGTTCGCTGGGCTGGTGGCGGCACATCGCGATGGGCAGTTGGACGGCGAGAATCTCGAGCATCTCGCGGTCGCCGCCTACATGGTGGGGAGAGACGACGTGTGTGAAGAGGCTTGGATCGCAGCGCACCACGCGTGGTTACAGCGGGGCGAACCGGAGCGCGCATCAGCCTGCGCGTTCTGGCAGGCACTCGGGCTCTTCTTCCGGGGTGACTTGGCTCCGGCGATGGGTTGGGTATCGCGCGGCGGCCGCCTCCTGGAAGAAAGTTCGAATGACTGCGTCGAACGGGCCTGGCTGGAGATGCTCAGCGCGCTGCCACGACTGTTCGAAGGAGATGCAGAAGTCCACCAGAGCTTCGTCGAGGCGGGGACGATCGCTGAGCGTTTGGAGGATGCCGACGCCGCGACATTCGCGCGACTCTGCCGTGGGTACGCCCTGATCCTGCAGGGGCGAGTCGCCGAGGGCATGGCGCTTCTGGACGAAGTGATGGTCTCCGTCACCACAGATGAGGTCGCGCCGATGCTCGCAGGCATCGTCTACTGCCAAGTGATTTCCCTCTGCCATGTGGTATTCGATCTCCGTCGCGCGAAGGAGTGGACGCAGGCGTTAACACGCTGGTGCGAGACCCAGCCGGACATCGTTCCATTCAGAGGACACTGCCTCGTCCATCGCTGCGAGATCCTTCAGCTGCAGGGAGCGTGGACGGATGCACTGGAATCAGCCGGTCGAGCGCGTGACTGCCTCGCGGGACCGCCGGTATGGGATGCCCTCGGGTCGGCCTACTACCAGCTCGGCGAGATCCAGAGACTGCGCGGAGAGTTCGAGGGAGCGGAAGCGTCCTATCGCAATGCCAGCCGGGCAGGACGAGATCCCGAGCCGGGGATGTCTCTGCTCCACTTGGCGAAGGGGAAGGTCGATACCGCGGTTGGGGCGGTCCGCCGCGCACTCGAGGAGACGGCGGATCCGATCGATCGGGCCCGGCTGCTTCCCGCGTATATCGAGATCCTGCTGGAGGTCGAGGAAGTGGGGGCCGCCCGGAGGGCAGCCGACGAGCTAACGCTGACCGCTGCCCAACTCGACGCCGCGTACCTGAAGGCTCTCGCCGCGCATGCGTCTGGTGCCGTTGCCCTGGCGGAAGGTGATCCGCGAGCGGCGCTAACCGCACTTCGTGGAGCACATCGATCGTTGCGCGAGCTCGACGCGCCCTATCAGGGAGCTCGGGTCCGGCTGCTGATCGCGATCGCCTGCCGCGACATCGGCGACAGCGGGGGGGCCGAGCTCGAGTTCGACGCGGCCCGCCGAACACTCGAGGAGCTGGGCGCCCACCCCGATCTCAAACGCTTGGCTCGCCTGACGGGGTCATCGAAGCCGGGAGGGTTGAGCCCGCGCGAGAGCGAGGTCCTCGCCCTCATGGCTGCCGGCAAGACCAACCGCGCGATCGCGGCCGATCTTTTCATCAGCGAGAAGACCGTTGCGCGACATGCGAGCAACATCTTCACAAAATTGGGGCTGTCGTCCCGGGCGGAGGCGACCGCATACGCCTACAAGCACGGCCTCGTTGGGTAGCGGCCCTACATAGAACTACCCATCCCGCCGTCTGCGAGATTGGGTGTTTCGTCCGAAGTCGGGGTCCCGCTTGTCTTCTACGGTCTATGTACGGGATTCGCCGCGATCAAGGAGTAGTCATGACTACGGGTCAGAACGACGTTGCCACTACGGAACACCACGCCCCGCCGGAGGCATGGGGAGCGATAGCAGCCGGCTACGACAGATACGTGGCTCCGCAAGAGGCGGACCTCGCGAGCGAGGCGCTCCGCCTAGTGGGACTCAAGCGGGACGAGCGGTTCCTCGATATCGCGGCGGGAACAGGCGGTCTGAGTCTGCCGGCCGCACGACTGGGAGCCCAGGTACTGGCCACCGATTGGTCCTCCACGATGATCGAGCACTTCGAGACGCGCGTCCGTGAGGAGGGCTTGGGCCAAGCAGAGGGACGCGTTATGGACTGTCATGCCCTCGATCTTCCGGACGACGGATTCGACGTCACCGGGTCGCAGTTCGGCGTCATGCTCGTGCCCGATCAGCCTCGCGCTCTCCGCGAGATGGTTCGGGTAACGAAGCCCGGCGGTCGCGTCGTTGTCATCGCCTACGGCTGGCCGGCGGAGCTCGAGTTCCTCGACATCTTTATCAGCGCCCTGAAGGCAGTTCATCCCGAGTTCCCCGGCCTTCCCGACGATCCGCCGCCGCTGGAATTCCAAGTGGCCGACCCGGACGTTCTCCAGCAACGGTTGGTGGAGGCCGGCCTGAAGGATGTCCGCATCGAGCGGACGGCCGAGCGACCAGCATTCGCGTCCGGGAAGGAGATGTGGGACTGGGTCGTCAACGGCAACCCGATCGCGCCCACAATCCTTGCCGATCTCAGCGATGACCAGCGAGCGAGACTCCGCCAGGTTTTCGACGGCATAGTCCGCGAGCGAGCCGGGGCGAACGGACGAGCCGTCCTAAACAACGTGGTCAACATCGGCATCGGAACGAAATGACCAGCACGCAATGAAGACGTTTGACGAGGGGACGGGTTCATCCGTCCCTCGTCACGCAAAGCGGAGGGCGTGGTGTGTGACTGGCGCGGATGAATGACATCCGAGGCTGTCTTCTGGCCCAGTCTCTCATACGGCGTCTGGCCGCCCAAAGATCCGTGAGGACGAGCGTAGTTGTAGAAGTGCTCCCATTCCCGGAGCTTCTCGTTGAAGACCGCTGAATCGCCGATGACGACACCGTCGAGGAGCCGGTAGAACTCCTCCGCGTCGATCCGATGAGACCGCTCGACTTTGCCGTTCAACCGCGGCGTCAATGGCTTGATGTATTCGTGGCCCACGCCCTTGTCGAGCACGTGCCAGTGGAAGCCCGCCTGGAACTCGGAGCCGTTGTCGGTCTGGATGACGTCGACGCGGAACGGAAACCGCTCGAGTGCGTAGTCGATGAACTCGATGGCCGTCTTCTGGTTGAGGCGATCGTAGAGGCGCAGCACGCGCAGCCGCGTGCAGTCGTCGATCGCCGTGAACTGATAGTAGCGGCTCTTGCGTGAGCCCTTGAGCGGAGCGATGAACTTGAAATCGATCTGGACCCGGTGGCCGGGCTGCGCTTTCTCGTAGCGCTTCCACCGATCGACATGGCGCTTGTAGCGCTGCGAGCTCGGCAGTCGATTCATGTCGAGGCGCTTGAGGATGCGCCAGATCCCAGACTTCGAGATCGTGATGTCGTGGTAGCGCTTGAGATACATCTGGATCTTGTGAGGTCCGAAGTGGTAGTTCGCCCGGAGGTAGATGATTTTCTCGACGACCTCAATCTGGGTCGCCTTCGGGCTCACGAGCGGACGCTTGGAGCGGTCCCGCAGCCCGACGAGGCCTTTCTCCTCGTAGCGCCGGTACCAGGCGTAGAAGGTCTGCCGGCTGATGCCGTAATAGCGGCAGGTCTGGGCGACGTTGCCGGTGACCTCCTTGGCGTGACGGATCACTTGCAGACGGGGCTTCGCCTGCCTCTCGAGTTCCTGCTCGGACACGCGGGCCTCCCCTCAGCTCATGGGGAAGTGGCTGGTTTGAAGAGACCTCAGGTGTCAAGCATCTGTGTCAGTTTCAGACAGCGGAGGGCGTGGGACTCGAACCCACAAGTCCTTTCGGACAACGGTTTTCAAGTTCCAGACGCCACTTCCTAACCCATTTGCTGGCACCAGGGTAAACCAGCTC
>JBOGXG010000049.1:0-3185 GCA_050694195.1 Actinomycetota bacterium
AACGTCGACGAGGTGAACCTCCTCAAGTGGTGACCCCGTGGATCTGCTAGCCGCGCCCAACGTGGCCCTCCCCGGCCCCGACTTCTTGACGGAGGTCGTGACGATCATCGTCTTCCCGTTGGGAGCGGCGATCTTCCTGCTCTTCTTCGGTCGACGCTTCCAAGGCCTCAAGCTCTTCGGGCGCGATCTGAGTGCGCTACCCGGGTTCATGGCCGCGGCGACCCTGGCGCGCGCCTTCGTTGCGGCGTCGGTGATGTTCCTGGATCTCCTCGATCTCCCGGCGGAAGAACGTCACATCACGGTCCATCTCTTCGATTGGATAAGCGTTGGCAGCTTCGACGTTGGAGCCGACTTCCTGATCGATCCCTTGGCGGTGGTCATGACTCTCGTTGTCACGGGTGTCGGGACACTGATCGCCCTCTATTCGATCGGGTATATGCACGGCGACGAGCGTTTCTCCCAGTTCTTCGCGTACCTGACCTTGTTCGCAGCGGCGATGCTCATCCTGGTGATGGCCGACAACCTCCTGCTCTTGTACGTCGGCTGGGAGGGGGTGGGGCTGTGCTCGTACCTCCTCATCGGTTTCTGGTTCGAGAGGCCGGCGGCCGCCCACGCGGCCAAGAAGGCATTCATCGTGAACCGCATCGGCGACTTCTCCTTCCTAGTGGGCATCCTTCTCCTCGCGGGGTCGATCGGGGGCCTTGGCATCGCGGCGGTTAACGGATCCGCCGAGTCCGGCGCGATAAGTGCGGGGATGGCGACGATCGCTGCGCTGCTTCTCTTCGGAGGCGCGACGGGTAAGAGCGCCCAGATCCCCCTCTACGTCTGGCTGCCCGACGCGATGGAAGGTCCCACGCCGGCTTCGGCGTTGATCCATGCGGCCACCATGGTCACCGCGGGCGTCTATACGGTTGCGCGTTTCTCACCGTTGTTTGAGGCCGGAGGCGATACGGCGCTCACGGTCGTCGCCTGGATCGGCGCATCGACGGCTCTGCTCTCTGCGCTCATCGCGGCGACGCACTACGACATCAAAAGGGTCCTCGCCTACTCCACGGTTTCGCAGCTCGGCTACATGTTCCTCGCGAACGGCGTCGGCGCCTATTCGGTCGGCATCTTCCATCTCGTGACACACGCTTTCTTCAAGGCCTTGATGTTCATGGGCGCCGGGTCGGTGATGCATGCCCTGGCGAATGAGACAGACATGAGAGAGATGGGCGGACTCCGGAAACTCATGCCGATAACCGGATGGACGTTCCTCGCCGGCTGGCTTGCCATCTCCGGGATCTTTCCGTTCGCCGGTTTCTTCTCGAAGGATGCGATCCTCGCCTCCGCGTGGGCCGCGGACGAGTACGCACTGTGGGCGGTCGGAGTGGGGACCGCGGGGATCACGGCCTTCTATATGTCGAGGCTGTACTTCAGGGTCTTCGAGGGCCCGCCGCGCCACCCCGAGGGGACGCATCCCCATGAATCCCCCTGGACGATGTGGGTCCCGCTGGTCCTGCTGGCGTTGGGGGCTGTCGCGGCGGGCGTCATCAATCTCCCCGGCGTGCTCACCTTGGAGCATTTCCTGGAGCCCGTTCTCCACGAAGCGGCCGTTCCGGAGGGGATCACCGAGTACGTCCTGGCCGGGATCGCTCTCTCGGTTGCCGTCGCAGGCATCCTGGTCGCCCGTTTCTTCTATCTCACTCGGGCGGGAGCGGATCTCAGGTCGCGGCTCCGTCGTGGGAGCTGGCTCGATCGCCTTCTGGAGGCATCGCGTAACAAGTTCTGGGTGGATGAGGCGTACGGCGATCTGATCGTCCTTCCGGGGAAGGACCTTTCGAACTTCGCCGCCTACACGATGGACCGCAAGATCATCGACGGAGTGGTGAACGGCACCGGCTCGCTGCTCGCATGGCTGGCCGACGGTCTAAGGCGCGTGCAAACGGGCTACATACGAACCTACGCGGCGATATTCCTCTTCGGCGTCGTAGTCGTCTTCTCCGCGCTCCTCCTGAGGGTCACGCTGTGAGCGATCTTCATGTCCTCGATCTCGTGATCTTCGTGCCCGCGTTCGGAGCACTGTTGATCGCGTTCCTTCCGAAGGATCGCGTTGCGCTCATACGTTGGACCGCGTTGATGGCAACGACCGTCACGTTCGGGCTCTCGCTGAAGGTCTTGTTCGATTTCACTGCGACGTCGAACGAATTCCAACTCGGGACGACGCTCGAGTGGATCCCCGAATGGGGGATCAGTTACATCACCGGCGTCGACGGATTGAGCCTCTGGATGGTGATGTTGACCACCTTCCTGATGCCTCTCTCGGTCCTCGCGTCGTGGCCGATCACCAGCCGGGTGAAGGCGTACTTCGTTTTCCTGCTGGCGCTCGAAACGGGGATGTTGGGGGTTTTCTCGTCGCTCGATCTGTTCCTCTTCTACGTGTTCTGGGAGGTCACCCTCGTTCCGATGTACTTCTTGATCGGGATGTGGGGGTACGGCCGGCGGATCTACGCCGCGATGAAATTCTTCCTGTTCACTTTGGTGGGTTCGCTGCTGATGCTGGTTGCGATCATCTTCTTGTATTTCGCGGCGGAACCGAACACGTTCAGCTTCGAGGCCCTCCTCGGAACGCCGCTATCCGTAGGGACGCAGCGACTCCTCTTCCTGGGCTTCTTCGCGTCCTTCGCGGTGAAGGTGCCGCTCGTGCCGTTCCATACCTGGCTTCCCGATGCCCATACCGAGGCACCCACAGCCGGCTCTGTCATGCTGGCCGCGGTCCTCCTGAAGATGGGTGCCTACGGTCTGATCAGGTTCGGGATCCCTCTGTTCCCCGAGGCGGCCGGTGACTTCGTGCCGCTCATCATGACGCTTGCGATCATCGGCATCATCTACGGGGCCCTCGTCGCGATCGTGCAGAAGGATCTGAAGCGCCTCGTCGCGTATTCGTCGGTGGCACATCTCGGGTTCGTGGTCCTCGGCATGTTCGTAGGGAGCTATCAGGGGATGACCGGGGGCGTGCTCCAGATGGTGAGCCACGGTCTGTCGACGGGGGCCTTGTTCATGCTCGTCGGGATGCTTTACGACCGCCGGCATACCCGCGCGATCGCCGATTACGGTGGCCTTCAGAAGACGATGCCGATCCTCGCCGGGATCTTCTTGTTCGTTGCACTCTCGTCGATAGGCCTCCCCGGTCTCAACGGTTTCGT
>JBOGXG010000050.1:0-11919 GCA_050694195.1 Actinomycetota bacterium
GTTGAACCTCGCCCCTTCGGTGTCCCACAACGCGCGGAAGCCGCCGTTCTTCAGCTCGGCGGTGGTGGTCAGATATAGGGAATGCTTGGGGATGACGTTCCCATCGCGATCCGTGGCTACGGCGTTCATCGGCTTGTCGGGGCGTCCGTCGCTCAACGTCATTTGAAATCTCCGCGATGCCGGCTCATTTCGAATGAAGTCGCTGCACGATTCGGGTCCGGCATCGGTCGGGCAGAGGTGCATCACGTCCGGCATGGGCTCGGCCTGAGGGAAAACCTCCCATGTCGCCGGCCGCCGCACACCACCGCATTCGAACGTGCCCCGATAGAGGGTGGAGTTAGGTGTCGATGCCTCTACGGCGATGTCCCAGACGGTGGCGTTTGCGGGGTAGTCGGGCTTACAACCGGGGAAGCTCATGTTGTGGACCGTGGTGCCTAGGAAGCTCCCATCCACTGCTCCTGGAGTCACACGAGTCTCCCCACGGCAATGCAGCCAGACTCCCTCGATCGGGTCGGGCCGGGCAAGCTCCTTCGAGGTCGCGGCAGGACTCGCGGTGGTAGCCCGTGCTGAACGGGTCCCCGATCGCGAGGCGGCGCGCGATGAGCCGGACGCTTCGCACCCCTCGGCCTCCCTCTCTCCTCGCCACTCCAGGGTGCATTCAGTGCCGCGCGGATTGTCCGTGGGCGGCGAATAACAGCCCTCCCACGAGTCCCCCTCCCTCTCTATGAAGAAATGCCCCCACGTACCGCCGACGGTGAAATAGTTCTTGGAAAAGTACTTACCGTAGAGGGTGCCCGCCTCGTCCGAGCAACCCGACACCGTCCCTCCCCCGCCATACTCGTAGGAGCCCGCGTAGTGGAGGTTCCCTTCTTCATCATGTAGGCAGACGTTGACATCGTTCCCGCCCTGCTCGACCAACTCGAAGGTGATGACGCCGAAGGTAGAGATCGTGCCGCCCTCGGTGTTCTGCCCCTCGGCGAGCCATTCACCGGACCAGAGGTCGGCGCCTCCCTGGACCGCGGGCGTTATGTCCGAGGGGGCCGCGTCCGAGCGTGCCGGCGGTCCCCCCGTTGCGAGCGCCACCGCGGTGAGGACCGCGGCGATCGTGCGAGGCGATGCGGTGATGACGGGTTGTCCGAACATTCGAAGTGGCTCCAGAGTCTCCTCGCACGCTCTTCCTCAATGCTGGCACGTGGCGAAGCAGGCCGGAATAGATACAACAGGTCATTTCTGGCCTGGCCTTCTGTGCCCACCCGCCGGTGCAGTCCTCTTAAACTAATTTATATTTATGTTAGAGTAGGCGGATGAGTTTCCTCCCGCAGGCGGGCCCGGCCCCCCTGCCGACAGAGACCTTCACGGGTCCCCCGCCGTCGTTCTGGGTCCCGCTCGGCGGCGCGGCCCGAGACGACCGCGAGGTTGGTGGCAAAGCAGCGGCTCTCGATCGCCTGATCGCGCTGGGCGCCCCGGTGCCGATCACTGCCGTTCTCACTGTGGATGCATACCGGGCGTTCATCGACCGTGCCGATCTCGGTTATTTCGTCGCAACGCTGCCCAGTGAAGTCGCGCCGAGAGATCTTGCAGCCGATGCCGAAAAGGTAGAGCGCGCCTTCCTCGAGGCACCACTGTCCGACGATATCGCCGGCTCGATACGGGGCGCCTTCGAGCACGTGTCCTATGGCGCGCCCGTGGCGGTGCGGTCGTCGGGCACGGCCGAGGATCTCCCAGGGGCGTCGTTCGCGGGCCAGTACCGTAGCTTCCTCAATCTCGGTCCCGACGAACTCGAGCGCGCGGTTCGCTTGTGCTGGGCGTCGCTGTGGGCGCCGGGCGTGCGGAGTTACCGGCGCGCCCAAGACATCGCCGATACCGATGTGGCCATGGCGATCGTGATCCAGCGGATGGTGGCGGCCGAGAGCAGCGGCGTAGCGTTCACGGTTGACCCGACCGGCGCGAGAGCCGGGGTCGTTCGGGTCGAGGTCGTGGAGGGCCTCGGGGAGCAGCTCGTGTCTGGCGAGGCGACCCCAGACGTTTTCAACGTGCGCCGAGAGGATCGAGTACCAGAGGAAGAGCATGCGCCCTCGTTCGTGCGTGAGGTCGCGCATCGATCCCTTGCGATCGAGGATGCCTTCGGACGACCGCAGGATATCGAGTGGAGCGTAGCTGCGGGAAGTGTGTTCATCCTTCAGTCGCGCCCGGTCACGACGACAGTAGACGACGGCTTCGATTCGGTTCCCCTACCGGAGGTGATCTACACGTCTGCGGGCGTTGGGGAGATGCTTCCCGGCATCGTCCCACCGCTGATCTGGACGACGAATGCCCCTCTGCTTGAACACGCGTTCACGTCCCTCTACGGCTCGCTAGGAATAAGTCCGGCCGATAGATCGCAGCCGATGCTCGCGCGCTTTCGCGGTCGCCCGGCGCTGAACCTTTCGCGGCTCAAGGCGGCCGCCCGCCGGATGCCCGGGGGGTCCGGCGCGGAGGTCGAAAGGCAATACGTCGGCAAGTCCTTCACGCCAGAAGACGAAGAACCCTCACTTGCGTTCTCACAGCGAATCCGCCGGCTGGGACCCGGCCTCCGAGCACTGCGCATGCGAAGAAGACTGTTGCGTGACGGCGATGTCTTCATCGCCGCGGCCGACCTGGCAGTGGCTCTGGATCCCGACCACAGCGCTCACTCGATCTCCGCTCTCGTTTCCTATCGCGGGCACCTACGCGACCTCGCACGCTTCGGCGTGGCAACCGAGGTCGCGGTCGCAGCGTCGGCGGCGGCCAACTACCGAGGGCTCGAGATCGCGCTCGAGCGCTGGCTTCGCACACCCGACACCTCGTTTGCGGCCCAGCGTCTGACCGCGGGGACCGTGAAGGAGCAAGCCGGCGGCTGCGACGCGGTGCTCGCGCTGTGGGATCTCCACTGTGACTACTGTCAGCGCGCAGACGTCGCCGCCGCGGTCTACGAGGGGCCCCTCGAGCAGGTCGAGCATCGTCTCGAGGCGCTCGGACGCCCTGGACTCGACTTCCTCCACCACGCCGCCGAGGGGCTGCGTCGCGCGGGATCGACGTCTGTTTATGGCGGCCCCACGTGGGAGGAGGATCGCGACTCCTTCTGGGCCACGCTCCGGCGCTGCCGCGGGCTGCATCCTCACGAAAGCCCGTCGGCATCGATGAGTTCGGCGGCCACCGGCGCCGAGGGATTCCTCGAGGATCTCGAGCGGCAGCTCACGAGGACGTGGCGGTGGCGCGCGAGCCGTGTCCTCACGGGGCAGATAGTCGACGTCCGGCGCCGGCTGCTCCGCCGCATGGTGCAAGACGCATCACGTTTCCTCAGGGTCAGGGAGGCGGTCAAGTCGGCCGTCCTTCGGATCGGAGGTGAAGAGCGCCGCGTCACGCGCGAGATCGCGCGGCGACTCGTTGCCGAGGGCTTCTTGCCGCGGTTGGGCGATGAGCTCTTCTGCTCCGACGACGAATTCGTGGCCCTCGCGCTGGGTGAGCGCGGGCCACGCCCGAGAGAGATCGCGCGGCGCAGAGCGGCCTTCGACGCGATGAGTTCCGCTCCGCCTCTACCCGAACTATTCGACGGCCTGCCTGCGGCGGCCCCCGAGCCCGATGTAGAACTCACCGACAACGTGCTGCGCGGGTGGGCGACGAGTCCCGGGCGCGTGATGGGCAAGGCTCGGGTCGTCAGCGACCTCGCCGAGGCGCGCGACCTCGAACGAGGCGAGATCCTCGTCGGCCGTGCGACCGACCCATCGTGGACCCCTTTGTTCCTGAGTGCGGGCGGGATCGTCATGGAGGAGGGAGGGCCGCTGTCCCACGCGGCGATAGTCGCGCGCGAATTCGGGGTCCCCGCCGTGCTTGCGGCCAAGGGGGCTACGCGCTGGATCCGCACGGGGGCCACCGTCGTCGTGGACGGGACCCGGGGCACGGTCGAGATAGTCGAAGACGGGTGTGCGGAGGAGGTCGCATGATGAGACGCGGGTCCAAGCTCTTCGTCTGGCTCAGCGACCTCGAGGACGACCTCGACGATAATGGACAGACGCTCGTCTTCGTCCCCTCGATCATGGGGGCGGGCATCCTGGTGTCGCTGGGCATCCTCGTCGGCGACGCGTTCCGACGACTCATGCCGGGGACGGGAGCCGCGCGTCGGTCCAAAAGTGTTCGTCGAAGGGTTCTCGGACTCGTGACACCGCTCGCAACGACGCTCGATCTCGATCCCCCGACGATGCCCGTGCCTCGCAGGCGCCTGCGAACGCGGCGCTTCTACGCCGCGCTCTTCGTCGTCGCCGTGACGTTGGCGCTGTACGTCGCGATCGGCTCGACCGCGAACTATCTGAGGAGCTATGGACCCTTCAGCGGTGTCGCGTGGATGGAGATCCTTGCGATGGCCTCGTCGATCCTCTTCCTTGCCACGGGTGTCGTTGGTCTCTCGATCGCGATCGGGTACCCGTCGGTGCCGAGATGGGCCAGATCCCTGATCGACCGAACACCTCTGGGGACGCGGGAGGAGTGAGCCAACCGGAAGGGACGTCGCGACGTCTCGCCGTGGGCGCCAGGGCGCCGGATTTCTGCCTCCCGTCGGCGGATGGGCGAACGATCTGCCTGCGCGACGTCATCGCGTCGGGACCCGTTCTAGTGCTCTTCTACCGGGGGCACTGGTGACCGCATTGCCGTGAGGCCCTCGCGCAGTTCCGCGCTGAGCACGAAAACCTGCTGGCCCGTGGCGTCCAGGTCATCGCAGTGTCGCCCGATGGCTCCGCCGAAGCTGCCGGTCTGCGACGCGATCTCGGCATCCCGTTCACGCTCCTGTCGGATGAGAGTCGACGGGTCGCCGGGCTGTTCTGCGTGGCCGTCCAACACGACATCGCGCCATCCGCGTTTCTTCTCGACAGGAGAGGCCGTGTCCAGTGGGCCTTCGTCGGGAACGGCCCGAATGATCAGCCGGCTCTCTCCGACGTCCTGCGCGCACTCGGAACTCGAGCGCGACTCGTCGTTCCTGCCCCCTCCGACGTCCTCACCCCCACGATCACTGCTCTTGTGGTTCTCGCTCTCGGATCTCTCGGGCTACTTGCCGCGCTCGCTCACCGCCATCTGTTGTCCTGGGATCGCCCCGTGCGTTCGGGCCTGCGCGGGATCGACTCCGACGCGTTCGGTGCGTTGATGGACGCCGCGACGAAGTTCGGCTCCCGCTGGGTCATCGCCGCTCTCACCGTGTCCGCGGCGTTACTCGCGTGGAGACGGTGCCGGCAGCTCGCGATCGTCCTGGTCGTCGCGTTCCCCGCGGCCTTGGTGCTGGAGTTGACCCTGAAGGCGCTGATCGATCGTCCCCGGCCCTCATTCGCTCTCGGTTTCGGCGCGTCTTTTCCCAGCGGGCACGTTCTGGCCGCGACCGCGTTCTGGGGGCTCATCCCTCCGCTCGTGTTCATCATCACGCGCAGCCGAGCGGCCTGGTCGGTATCCGTCGCCGCCATCGCCGTCGTTCTTCTGGGGGTAGGGACGAGCCGCGTGTACCTCGGGGCGCACTGGCCCTCAGATGTCGTCGGCGCCTACTTCGGCGGGGCGATCTTCCTACTCGTGGCGGAATGGGCCGTGCGGCGACCGTGGCGTCGGCTGCGGTGTGAAGCCTGCGACCTCCATCCGCTGGGGTCTCGGGGGCTCGGCAGCTGAAGAGGTCGCATCAAGCCTGACTCAGACGTCGCGCCGGCTTCAGGCTCCGTTTCATAGAATCGGGTGTCCTGTCAGTCGTAGCCGGGAAGGTGGATGAGTAACCCGCGCGACCTCGCCGTTCGTCATGCCGAGCCGGCAGACGTCGTGGCTATCGGCCGGCTGTTGCACGACTTCAACAACGAGTACGACCACCCCACGCCCGGGCCGCGCGCCCTGGCCAAGCGCGTCGGGTGGCTGCTCGCCGAAGGGGAGATCACGGTGCTCCTCGCGGGGGCCGGACCCGACGGGCTCGCAGTGCTGCGCTTCCGCCCTTCGATCTGGACGGAAGCGCTCGAGTGCTACCTCGCGGAGCTATACGTCGTTCCCGGCCGGCGCGGGCAAGGGCTCGGACGGGCACTGATGGAGGCCGCCATCGAGGTGGCGCGCGGGAAAGGGGCGACCTACATGGACCTCGGCACCAGCGAGGACGACGTCGCCGCCCGCGCTCTTTACGAGAGCCTCGGGTTCAGGAACCGCGAGGGCAGACCCGACGGCCCGATCAGCTACTTCTACGAGCGAGACCTGTGAGACCTAGCGGAAGATCCGACCGGCGCTGCTAGGGACAGTACCGGGGACGCTCTGAGGCAAGGCGACCAACAACGCCGTCCGAGGTCTCGGCAAGGGTGCGCGGGGGCAGGGGAATGGCGCTGCGTGCCTAACCACTCCTTTGAGGACAAACGACCCCTTAGGAGATCCCCGTGCGTTCGCTCAAGACCCTTGCTCTCGTTGCCACGACCGCCGGCCTGTTGGCGCTGCCCGTGTCCGATGCCACGGCTACCCCGGTTTGTACGGACGGATACATGGGGGGCCCGCCGAGGGCCGCATGCGGAGGTCGCGTGTTTCCGGAATCGGCGATCGCTCGCGGCTACGTGCAATTCACACCCGATCCCGCCGGCTTCGCCGAGTATCAGCACGGCGTCGAGTACCTGGCGGAGCTCTATCCCCGCTGGATCTCCGTTTTCACACTGCGCGAGTACTACAAGGACAGGGACGCGGTCAGCTCCGGAGACGACCAGGTCCGCTCGTACGACGAGGAGGACCGCGATCTCGGAGACGGTCGCGACATCTTCGTGGTGAAGATCACCGATCACAAGGCTCCCGATAAGGGCAAGAAGCCCTTGTTCTTCTCCCTGTCCGTCCACGGGAACGAGCGCGGAGGCCTCGAGGGCGGCCTGCGCACCGCCGAGGACCTGGCGATCGCCGCCGAAGAGGGCGGCACGATCAACGATGGGGTCGAGAACTACGAAACGACGACGGGGACCAACCCGAAGTTCCACGAGTACGAGGTCAAGGACGTCCTGAAGAAGGAAGTCGTCTACCTCGCGAGCTTCAATCCCGATGGTTGGGCTGTAGGTGACACAACGAGAGTCCCGACCGCCCCATACGAGCGCGGGAACAGCATGGGCACAGATCTCAACCGACAGATGCCCACCGTCGGCCGAGTCAACGAGAACCGCAATCCCCTGCAAGAGAGCGAGATGAACTACGGCCTGAAGCTGATGCGGGAGGTAGCGCGGATCGCCGGTGGACTGATGGCTTACGGCGCCGACGTACATGGGGAACTCACGTCGAATGCTTACGTCGACATCATGTACCCCGCCGGGGAATTCGACTCCCGGGAACATCGCACCTTGATGGCGATCGCCGAACGGACGAAGTCAAATATCGACGCCACCTTGTATCAAGGCATCCAGGACCAGATCGAGGAGGCAACCGGAGGGAACTCCGGTGAGGGGCCCGATCCGAGCAGCAACATCCCGACGAAGCCGGCGCACTGGGCGACCGTATGGGACACCCTCGGGTACACCGACACCGGCTTCATCGGCGACTACCTCGCGACCGACCTTGCGGTGACGGGGATGGATTACGAGATCTTCCTGAACCACACGGTTCCGGACAAGACGTGGAACGTCTACCTCCAGGAGAACCACATCAATGCCACGCGTCAGATCATCAAGACGGCGATGGCCTATGCACTGTTCCAGGAGAAAGAGTTCAAGGGATTCGAACTGAACACCCGCGGTCGGGCCGGCTACCTCACCGGCAGCCCTCCGGTCACCGACCGCGACGGTGATGGGCCCGGAACTCTGCCGGGTCCCGGACAAGATGGGATCGGTGAGAACGGCAAGAAGGTGCGTCAAGCCCACTACCGCGTATCGAACCTCAAGTGGTTCAAGGACACCTCGAAGGTGATGACAAAGCCGTTCGCTAAGGTCGGCGCGAACGACGTCGCCCGGGGGACCAAGAGCTTCAAGTCACTCGATACCCTCGTGTTGGCGGACTACGCCAAGATGCCGAAGGCCCGAGGGGCGAAGATGAAGAGATACTTCAAGGGTCTTCGGTCGTGGGTGCAGGGAGGGGGGAACCTCGTCCTCACGGACAGGAGCCTGCATGCTCTCGCGGGGATGGGACTTGTCGAGGATTCGGCGATACAGGACATCGAGGTCTACCAGCCGTACACGGACATCCAAGACTTCGAGCACCCCATGGTTGAGGGACTTCGCCCGAACGCCCGGCAACTGGTCGAAACGCCGCCTCTCGGATACTGCATCGGGAACACGTGCTCGCCGATGACGACCGTGGATGAGACCGCGTTCACCGACGCGAACGGCCACGTCGTCGGCACATCTGGTGACGGCCTCGTGAGCGTCGGCGAGCTCACGCTCGGCAAGGGACTCGTGCGGATCGTCGGAGGAGCACTGCCAACCCCGACCGAGAAGCACGACCACCGGTACGGGCTGCGCAACTACGCAATGACCTATACGGGTCTCTACATCATGGAGAACAGCGTCACGTACTCCCGGTCGTCGACTGGAGCGCGCGGAAAACCCTTGATCTGATGACAGACGGTGGCAGGAAACGTTTGTGACAGACGGTGGCAGGCAACGTCTGTCGCCGGAGGGAGTAGATTTGTATCAACCAGGGGCAACGGGGCCCACAAGACTGCGGCGCGACATCGGGAGGGCACCCATGCGTCGGTTCATCGTCCTGTTTTCCGTTATCACCCTGCTCGCTGCGCTCCCAACGAGCGCGACGGCAGAGCCGACCTGGGCCCCCGCGGACCAGGCCACGATCCACCCCGGCGTCCAGACCTTCACGGATGGAGCGCAATGCACCGCGAACTTCGTCTTCTTCGATGCAACCGATATCTACATAGGTCAGGCCGCGCACTGCGCGGGCACCGGAGGTGCAACCGAGACCGACGGATGTGATTCGGGAAGCCTCCCGCTCGATACCCCTGTGGAGGTCGACGGCGCAAGCGCGCCCGGGAGGCTCGTTTACTCGTCATGGTTGACGATGCAGGACAACGATGAGAACGACGCCGACACGTGCGCCTTCAACGATTTCGCGTTGATCAGGCTCGATCCGGCCGACCACGACGCGGTGAACCCGTCGGTGCCCTTCTACGGTGGACCCACCGCCGTCGGGGCCACGAGTGCGCTGGGAGAGAAGGTGTACTCCTACGGCAACTCGGGCTTGCGCTTCGGGATCTCACAGCTGAGCCCCAAGGAGGGATATAGCACCGGACAGAGCAACGGCGGTTGGAACCACACGGTCTACACGCTCACCCCGGGGATCCCCGGCGACTCGGGCTCCGGCTTCCTCTCGGCGGACGGTTCCGCCCTGGGCAGCCTCAGCACCGTCGCGATCCTCCCGTTGCCGGCGTCGAACGGAGTCGGCGATATCTCGAGGGAACTCGCCTACGCGCAGCAAGAGGGCGGCTTCGCCGGTCTGCAGCTCGCTCTCGGGACCGAGGAGTTCCTGGGAGGGCTCCTCCCCTAAGCGGATCTTTCCTTCCGCAACTTAGAAGGGATCGCGTCGTCGCGCGTAGAAACGGGCGTCATCGGAAGCGGATCGAGCGGGAGGGCTCTACATGAGGAAGTTTCGTGTCTTGGTCGTGGCAACTACGATCGCCGTAGCGGCGGCGGTCCCGGGGATCGTCTCGCCGGCCGGTGCGACGCACAGCTGCGCGCTCGACGACCCCACCGCCAACGCGATCTGCGAGGGCATCCATGACGTTCCCCAGATCCTCTTTTGCAAGGTCGCCCCTAAGTTCTGCTAGCTCCCCGGTCCCGGTGGAGGTCAGTGCTTCGGTAGCGGGATCGATCGCGGTGGGTCTCCGAGCGGACGGCCCCCCGGCCCGTCCTGGAACGTCGTCCACGGTTGAGATGGAACCTGGTCCACTCCGGGCGCCGACCAATCGCACACGCCTTCGGTGAACACGGCCTTGAGCCGGTCCCATTGGTCGTCGGTCAGTTCAACGGCGTAGGAATCGCGATCCAGAGGCATCAGTTGGCACTTCAGCTTGTCCGACGACAGCGGAGAGCCGGCCGCGATGCGCGCAT
The DNA here is from genome assembly GCA_050694195.1 of Actinomycetota bacterium. Taxonomy (GTDB): domain Bacteria; phylum Actinomycetota; class CADDZG01; order CADDZG01; family WHSQ01; genus JBOGXG01. The sequence goes on from JBOGXG010000050.1 coordinate 10,044, forward strand.
CGCCGTAGTAGGGGAAGGCGGCGTCGCAGATCTCTTCATCGGTCTCCTGCACGCCGTCGATCCAGCACGAGTCGACGGCCGTCTCCGGCCTGTTCCTGATGACCTTCACCGCCAGGGGATCGTCGGTGGTGTCCGCCTCGACGGCGGTCAACCACTGGTCCATCGTGTCGAACGCCGTGGCCTGATCGCCTCCGCGCCAGATCGCATGATTCTCGTGTGTCCCGTTCGCGCTTAACAACCGCTCGTCGAGGGAGAACGCGTGATAGGGGGTGTGGATCTCCACGTTCGAGGTCGGAGGCAGGTCGATGATCGCGACGTCGGCCAGCCCGTATCCATCTGTCACCTGTCCACTCCGATGCCCGATGAGCGTAGTCCCGGGATCCGCGAGTGACCGACCCGGCACGAAGTTCCCATCGAAGTCGAGGCCTCCGATCTTCTCGTTGAGATCCACGAATTGTTCGGCGCTGATCTCGCCATTCTCCAAAGCCTTCAAGCCGTACTGAACGCCGACGTTGTCGTACACGACCTTCGCGAATCCATCCTGCTGACGTCGACCCCACACCGCGACCTGGAGATCCGAGATCGTGCCTCGACAACCTCGACGGTTCAGAACCGGGTGGTAGTTCTCCGGATCCGGACCACCGACGGGTTGCGCTCCCCAACAACCGTGCCCCGGATTCGCCACGTGTGAGAAGAGCGCCTCCCACGCGATGCAACTGGACACGCCCTCGTGACCGTTGACGGCCGTCTGCTGGGCGGGATCCGTCCACAGGTGCGGCGACTTAGCAGTGAAGTAACGGAGGAGCAGGTGACAATCCACGACCTCGTAGGCAGTGGTCCATACATCTGGATACGTCGCGCTCGGGATGAGTCCCTGGAGTAGTCCGGGATAGGCGTTGGTGACGGTCAGCTGACCGATGGAGCCACCCGAGCCACCACGCCCGAACGTGTAGCGGATCTCCCCGTAGGTCTCGACGATGTGTTCCTTCAGCATCATCACGGATTCGGCACTCGTAACTGTGTTGCAGTTACTCCCCAGGACGTTTAGGGACGACGTCGCCACCATGAAACCGCGGCCGAGTGCGGTTTCGTCCTGGACGTCTTGCGCGGACCCTTGCGAATAGTTCGTTCCGCAGCTGGCGCCGAAGGGATAGAAGAGCTTCCCGTTCCATGCCTCCTGGGGAGCCCACGGCTCCCACGGTTGGGCGGGGTCGTATAGGACGGCTACCCGGTAGATCCCCCGATTCTGGGTGCCCGTCTCCTGACGGATGATGTAGGGCACCGTGGATCCCTCATCGGTCGTCGTCGTCCCGACGTCCTCGGGTGGTGCCTCGGGATCGTATGGCTGGAATCCCGATCCATCGGAAGGCATGTAGAAGAACTCGTAAACCGTCGGCGCGTTGCATCTCTCGTCCACAGGGTCGCCGAGCCCGTTGTCGGCAGTCGTACAGCGCCAGAACGGCACCTGATCGCCGGAGAAGACGGGACCGCCGATGTGGTGACTCGTGATCTCGAGCGACGCTCCTCGGCCGTCGGGGAGACGCGCCGTCAACACGTTGGGTCCCTCGGCCAGCTCCGTGAGGAGTCCCTGGAAGTGCCCGTTCGGGCGAACATCTAAAGCGGAGGTAACGTCCCGCCCGTCGACATCCAGGGTCAGCTCGCCGGGGTCGGCGCGTTCCGGTACCACTACGTCGACTAGAGCGTTCCCACCCGAGATGAGATCCGCTCGGTTAGAAACGATGCGCAGCTCGACATCACCGGGTGGGACCGCCGAGGAAACGTTGAATGTCCCCAGCACGGTCATGATGACCGCTATCGCAAGCGCAGGGACCCGCCGCAGGTAAGAACGCCTCGACATAACGCCACCTCCCTGAAC
>JBOGXG010000051.1:0-9572 GCA_050694195.1 Actinomycetota bacterium
GTCTGGTCTTCGCCCCCGCCGGCAATCAATTGTCCGAAGGCGTCCTTGAAAGCGTCAGATCCGGGTGGCTGGATATCGCTCAGACGCTGATAGGGCAATGAGCTGCTGTAATCGCGGTACTGAGCCACACCGCCCCACAGGCAGATCCCCGCCTCGTCCAAAGCTAAGACGATGCCCTCCATCGAGTTCTTGAGACCGGCGATCTCCTCCGCCATGCTCCCCGAGACATCGGAAAGGAACGCCACGTCGGCCTGGATCACGCCCGGTATGGCCGTGCGATAGGAAAGCGTTTCGCTCTCACCCGGCTCGAGCACGACCTCACGATCCGCGGGCAGGAGGAGCGCCGGGGGGAGCTTGCAGTGATCGTCGATGTCGGGGAAGGGACCAGAGTCCGAGTCGAAGACCTCGGGTAATGGGAACTCCCATACCGGGCCCGGCGGTGGATCGGGCGCCACCCGCCTAACCACTGCGTTGACCGTGTGCCCGTAGATGAGATCCTTCTCGCCCGAAAGGACGGCTTCGAGGCCGCTGATCGAGCCCTGCAGAGAAATGTCGATCGGTTCGCCGACGGTAGGGAAGTGGTAATAGGCCTCGCCCGTCGTCGTCGCGGCCGCGAAGCGAACGCCGTCGGCTAGCGCCGCCGACTCGATCGGCCCCGGTTCCGGATGAGCGACGAACGTCGTGCCGCCGTTGTTGGAGTAGAGAACCAGGGACTGCCCGGTCGGGAAGGCGAGGACCTCGGTCGGACCCTTTGGTCCCCGGTAGGTCTCGACACCCGAGACTCCAGTCAACGAGGAAAGGGCGTCCGCGAAGCTGGGCGGAACGAAACTGGCCCCGCCGTCGATCGACTTCTGCAGCCCGTTGGGGCCGAAGGCCCACAACGTCTTCGGATCGGCGGGGTCGGACTCGAGGCCGGCGTACAGACGACCGTCCTCGGCGTCGTCTCCGTTCGCATCGACGCCCGCCGGATCGCCGAACACTTGCATCTCGGCCCAGGACGACCCGCCCGATGTGCTTGCGTAGAGCTTCTGGGGCGTGAAGATCCGCGGGCCCGCGTCGGTCTTCACCTCACCTTGATCGACCAGCAGATAGGCGGACTCCGAATCGGGTGTGGAAACGATGCTCAACGGCGGACCGTAGGCGTCTTCCAATCCGGTGTCACTCAAGGTCCAGCTCTGGCCCCCGTCCGACGACACGATGACGTGTGGTTTCTCCATCGGAAGATCGACGGGTGGGAGGTCGCCCAGGCCGAGGTCCGGCAGTTCGGGCTTCTTCACGCGCTCCAAAGCCTTCACCGCGAGGTAAACGCGACGGCCATCGTTGGAAGCGAGATGAAGGTCGGCGATCGCGGCCGTCGCCACATCGAAGTCCGCCTCGAAGCTAGCAAGGTTGAACGCCTCGCGGAAGCTGCAGCCGCCGTCGGTCGACGAGAGGACGGAGTAACCGTTGGTCACGAACAGCAGGCTCGGATCCGTGTAAGACACGTCGAGGTCGGCGATGACTTGGTTGCCCGCAGGGAAATCGGGAACGGGGATGGTCACCCAGTCCTTGGGCTCGAGTGAGGCGCAGGCTGACGCGGAGCCCACCGGGGCGAACGGGCCGGCTATGAGCCCAACGGTCAAGGCGATGACCGTGACCCGCACGGCCGACCGGACACGAGGCGCGCGAGGGACGGGCTCGGCCCGCCCACTGCTCCAACCGTCCCTTACCGTCTTCATCCGGCTCCCTGCTAGAGGTCCCGCTAGGGTGCTTAGCCGCTCAGGGGGCAGGCCCTGCTGATCACTTGTCGTCACCTACCCGCAAACCTCGGCCCCGGCTCCGTTTTCCCTGGTCAGAGCCTCCCTCAGGGAGCACCGCCCGGGTCGCCAGTCTCTCGCCAGAGATTCGCCAGCCCGAGCTTGTTCACCTTCCATTTTCGGGGCCGAACGAGTAGTTCACCGACCCGCGGTCGCAGGGTCGCCGTGAAGCACGACCAGGTCCACGGGGCGTGGCGCCACCGACGAGGGCAGGTTCCGAGCGACGAAAGCACCCACGTAGTCGACTCGACCCCCTCGGGCCAGACCCAGCCGGTCCAGCGGGACGGTCATAACTATCGATTCGCCGATCGTGCCCCATCCGCCGCGTAGAAGATCCTGCCGCCAGCACACGTCGCCATCGCAGCGCAGCAGTTCGAAGGACGGTCGCCGCGCGGCGTGGCCTTCTCCGAGCGGCGTGGCCCGCAGCTCGAAATCGACGCCGCCCGCCCGCATCCGGAAACCGTACGCCGTCAGCGGAGCGCCGGTCCCCATCCCAAGCGCGTCGAGATCGGCGAGACGGTCGACATCAAGTTTCAGATAGAGGTCGCGGAACCGCGGGCGATAGGACAGTCGCGCGCCCAGCAGCTCGGTCACGGCCAGAGAGGTTTCGGCATCATCGCGCTCATCCGCTACGTAGATGGTTCCGGTCTTCGAGAAATGGGGAAGCCCGGGCAGACTCGGGCCGGCGGCCGGTCTCGCTCTTCCCTTTACCGCTCCCAAAAGCGCGCCCTGATCCCGTACGTAGATGCGATCCTCGACGAGCAGTCTGTCGGGCGCCCGCTGAGGCGAACCCTCGAGGTTGGTATCGCAGCTCGTGAAGGCGATGAATCGTCCGGAAGCACTGATCGATGGGAGGCCGGCGGCGCCGTTGACACCGTCGACTAGGAGTTCGCCCCCCGGGAAATCGCACCGCCCGTCATCGCCATCACGGCCGACCGAGACCAATTCGGTGGAGCCGGCGATCCGATCGTGAACGAAAACGTCGTCGTCGCCGAATGCGATCGGGATGAGCTCCTCATCGTCATCCGGATAGAGATTCTTCGCGCTGCTGACGAATGTCACGAAGCGGCCGTTATCGCTGATCGCGGCTGTGACCGCGAACCCTCCCTCGGATTCCTCTCCATCAGACGTCACGGAGATCCGCTCGGTGCGGCCCGTCTTTCGGTCGCGAACGAACACATCGGCATCGAGAGTTCCCCCGAGGGGCGGCTCGTCCCGAGGAACCAGTTCGCTCCCCAGCCCGGAGAAGGCCACGAACCGGCCGTTGCGACTGATCGCGACCGTTCGGCTTCCACCGCCGCACTCCAGGCCCCCTCCGCCGAAGGACGAATTCGCCACGCCGTCGGACCTCAGCGACACCATCTGCGTCTTGTCCGTTCTGAGGTCGCGCACGAAGACGTCGCCGGCCTCGTTGGCATCCTGCTCCACGAGGTTGGAGGCGATGCTCCAGAATGCGACGAATCGACCCGTCGGGTTGAAAACGGGACACGAGGACCAATCCGTCGCCTCGGTACCGTCCGTGGCCACGGAGACCCTCTCGGTCGTTCCCTTCCTCCTATCGTGGACGAAGATGTCGGCGTGGTTGTTGGTATCCCGCTTCACGAGGTTGGTCGCGCCGCTCACCCACGTGACGTAGCGCCCATCCCGACTGATCGCAAGGGACGGCTGCTCCTCCCCATTCTCCTCCGAACAGACCCCCTCGTTCTGCTGCTCGCCATCCGACGAGATCGAGACGAGTTCGGTGTCGCCGTTTCGCCGATCCCGCACAAAAACATCCGGCGCATCGTTCCTGTCGCCGGGAACGAGGTTCGAGGCATTGCTGTAGAAAGCCACGAAACGACCGTCGGCGCTCACGTCCGGGGAGGCAACCGCACAGTCGGCGATCGCGACCCCTTGCGCGCCGGAACCGGATAAGGACACCAGCTCGGTAGTCCCCGTCTTGCGATCGTGCCAGAAGACATCGGCTCCAAGGTTGGCATCGGGCACAACGAGTTTCGGATCCTCCGAGACGAATACGACGTAGCGTCCCGTAGCGCTGATCATCGCGGCCTCGGCGTTACCCGGCCTCCCATCCGACGAGACCGACACGAGCTCCGTCCTGCCCGGCCGAGGGTAGGCATTGCCGATGCCGGCCAGAGTTGAGATCACGAGCATGACTACACCGGCTGCCGCGAGCCTGCGCGGTCTCACCTCTGTTCCTGCAGCCACCCGCGCGCCGCGGCTATCGCTATCGATTCCGATCGCGTCGACGCGCCTACGCGGCGCCTGAACGATTGCGCCCGTCGTCTTACGGTCACCACCGACACTTCAAGGCGACGTGCTATGACGTAATCCTTCAGACCAGAGGCGATCAACCGGATCACCTCGAGTTCTTGGTCGGGGGGGACCGCCCGTTCGTCCCCAACTGTCGGCATGCCGGAGTTCCCATCGTCTCTTGAGGGTTTCGCTGCCACCGCATTCATGACTTTGCCGATCACTCTTTCGTTCGTTTAGATCTGAACGAGACTCGCCTTCTGCCTTTGCGATTCGAGGGCCGCGTAAAGATCTGCTTGACTGATGGCCACTTCCTCGTGCGGCGAGTCCATCCGCGCCGCACGAGTGAGAGCCTTCATCCCGGCCTGGTCGCGGAGACGTTTGATGTCGGCCCCGGACAGTCCTTCGGTAGCGCGCGCCAGCTCGGAGAGGTCGACGTCTTCGGCGAGGCTCACGTCTCGGCAGAGAACCTCAAGCAATCGCAGACGTCCCCGCGCGTTCGGGAGACCTACCTCGATCGGTGAGAGCCGCCGTCCCTGGATCGCGGGATCGATGATGTCGAGCCGGTTGGTCGCCCCCACGAGAAGGACGCCATCCCCGCCCCCCAAGCCGTCGAGCTCGCGAAGGAATTGGGAGACCACCCGCTCCTCCCAGGGAGTTGCCGAATCGGATTGACGGCGTCGAAGGAGCGAGTCGATCTCGTCGATGAATACGATCGAGGGCCTGTTGGCGCGCGCCTTGGTGAAGAGTTTCGCAACGCGCTCCTCAGACTCGCCGGCCCACTTCGACAGAAGATCTGCCGCCGATTGCTCGTAGAAGCTCGCCTTGATCTCCGTTGCCATCGCCTTCGCGATCGTCGTCTTGCCGGTCCCCGGAGGGCCGTGCAGGAGGATCCCTGCCGGCGGCTTCACACCCAGCGAACGGGCCAGATCCGGGCGCGAGAAGACGTGGAGGATCTCCGTGATCTGCTCCTGGGTATCGTCGTCGAGAACCACGTCCTCCCAGCTCACCGGCTGGTCGAGGGAGAGGCGGTCTTTCCCCTCTCGTTGCTTGATGGCGTCGATCAGGATCTCGTGAGTGATCGCGCCGCCGGTCCGCAACGCGCTCTGAGCCGCGAGGCTTACGAAGCCTTCGAGTGCGGCTGCGTTGCGGCCTGCCGTGAGCCGCCCGATCTCCTCGAGGTCGATGTCGGACCAGTCAACTGCATCCGAACGGCGCTCGAGATGCACCTTGATCACGTTGGCGCGCGCTTCGGGATCCGGGAGCGAGACGAGGATCTTGGCGTCGAAGCGCCCCTCTCTGAGACCCGGATCGAGTCTGTCGATGTTGTTGGTCGCCGCCGCGATAACCAGACCGGGGACCGAGCGGTACTCCTCCAATGAGTTCATCAATTGCGTGACGACCTCGCGATGGTCGGCGGATGGCTGGTCGTCACGGGCGCCGGCGATGACGTCGACCTCATCCAGGAAGAGGACGCAAGGAACGTTCTCGCGGGCCACCTCGAAAAGTCGCTGGAGGTTCTGGGCCGCTTCGTGGATGTAAGCGCTGGCGATCGAGGCAGGAGAGAACCTGATGTAACGCATGCCGTACTCGCCGGCCAGGGCCCTCGAGAGGAGGGTCTTGCCCGTTCCCGGCGGGCCGTGGAAGAGGATCCCGTTGTGCACCACACGATACTTTGCGGCCTCGTCCGGCCTCTCGAGGATCGCACCCACCGTGTTCCGCAGTTGCTCCTTAACGTCCTCGAGCCCGCCGACATCGTCGAACGTCTCGAGTTCCTGCGGTTGCACGACCCTCAGGCCACCTTCGCGTCCGACCTTGGCCACATGGGCGGTGTCCTTGTCGCGCCGCTGTGCGGAGAGGATGTCGGCAGCGATGTCGAAGCCTTCCGCCTCGAGACGATGCACCTCGGCCACGGCCGAGATCACGGAGGGCGCGTCTTCTCGCGAGCTTGACTGCGTCAGAGCCACCTTCGCTTCCCTGCGCGCGACACCGTTCTCTGCCAGACGCTGCCGCGCCACCTTCCCGATCGCCGCCTGCGACAACGCTTGGTTCAAGGCGACGACCATCGGGCCTCCTATCAGCCAGAGGTCGCGTTTCGCCCCATCTGCCGCCAGACCGGCGGCCCCGAAGTCTCCCTTGTCCAGGGCCTCGAACGCAGAATCGATGCCACTCCGAGCAGCGGCGACGCGAGCCTGCTGCGCCTCGACCTTGCCCAGGAGCTCCGGGATGGCCAGCTCAACGAGACGCTGAAGGGCCGCGTCCATCGCGTCGGTGGTGGTCCTTAGCTCGGCCATCAACGATCGCGATTCCTCGGCGGCCGTCCCCTCTTCCGTCGCCCATTCGGCGCGGAGCGCATCCTCCGCCTTCTTGCGCTTACGGAACGGGAGTGCCTCTATCGCCTCCTGCTTCTCCAGCGGATGGAGGAGCCGCCGAGCCGTAATGTGCGCGGTGTTGCGCCTGTAGAGCGAAACCTCGGGTCGTCTGTTCGCAGTCATCAGACCTGCTCCATGGGACCCTTGGTCCCCGACTCATCGTGGCGGATTGGCCCCTCCCCGGGCCCGCCGAAGAAGGTGACCTCGGGACGCACCTGAGCGAGTATCGCTTCCAGCTCGGGTCCCTCGAGTGTTTCGTCGGCCTCAAGATTGGCCGCCAGCAGATCGAGGATCTGTCTATGTTGCTCGAGTAATCGTGTGGCCTCGCGCTCGGCGTCCTGGATCAGGACGTCGATCTCGTGTTCCATCTCTTGGTGCGTCTGACTTGAGATCTGAGCGACCAAGAGCTCGTCGCCGAGGAACGAATCCCCTTCCTTCGTCAAGAGCCGCCGCCTCCGACTGCCCATCCCGAACCGACCGACCATGTCGCGGGCGAGATCGGTCGCCTGCTCCAGATCCTGCTCGGCTCCCGTCGACGGCTCTCCGAACATGATCATCTCGGCCGCCATCCCGCCCATCGCGGTCACGAGCTGAGCGATCAGCTGGCTCTTCGTGTGGAGGACGGCTTCAGTATTGGATTGGATCGTCGTGTTTCCAAGGCCCTTGCCGCGCGAGAGGATCGAAACGCGATGGATATCCTCGAAGCGCCCGGCGGCGGCGGCAACGACCGCGTGCCCGCCTTCGTGATACGCGATGCGCTTCCGCTCCTCGGCAGACAGGATCTGGCCGCGCTTCTTGGGCCCGGAAAGGACCCGCTGGATCGCCTCCTCCAGATCCCCGTTGTCGATCTCGCTCTTGTCGTCGCGTAGCGCGAGCAACGCTGCCTCGTTCACGACGTTGGCGAGGTCGGCCCCTGAGAAACCCGGTGTCCGGCGAGCGATGTAGTTGAAGTCAACCATCGGAGAACACGGCTTGCCGGTGGAGTGCAACTCGAGGATGGCCTGCCGCCCGGTCAGATCGGGTAGATCCACCGTCACGTGCCTGTCGAACCGGCCCGGCCGGAGGAGCGCGGGATCGAGTATGTCGGGCCGGTTCGTCGCACCCATGACGACCAGGCCCGAACTGGCCTCGAAACCATCCATCTCCACCAGCATCTGATTGAGCGTCTGCTCGCGCTCGTCGGACCCTCCGTCGCTGCCACCGGAGCCTCGCTTGCGTCCTGCCGCGTCTAGCTCATCGATGAACACGATGGCGGGAGCCACGGCGCGCACCCTAGCGAACAAGTCACGGACACGAGCCGCACCGACACCAACCAGCGACTCGACGAACTCCGCCCCGGCGACCGAGAAGAATGGGACGCCGGCCTCACCGGCGACCGCCTTAGCGATGAGCGTCTTGCCGCATCCGGGTGGACCGACAAGGAGAACCCCTTTGGGCGGGATGGCCCCGATCTCCTCGTACTTCGCGGGGTCCTCAAGATAGTCGACAACCTCACGGAGTTCGGCGACCGCCTCATCGGCTCCCGCGACCGCCTCGAAGGTGACCGCGCCTGCAGCGGACTTGCCCTTCTTGCCTTTCTGACCCTTCTTCCCGATGGTCCCGAACGTCATGACCTCGCCGATGCCCGCACTGCCGCCCTTACCCGCGGAGAACAACAGCGCGAACAGGTTCGCCAGGATCATCAACGGCAGGAGGAAGGTGGTAACGATCTTGACGCCGCCCTTGAGAGATTGGGAATCGACCTCGACGTCCGCTCGGGCGGTCGCTGCCATCCGCACGAGGTCGGCGGTCAGCGCGTCGCTCTCGGGATAGACGATCCAGTAACGGCCGGCCCCCTCGGGGACGGGCACGGGAGGTATGCCCTCCGCCTCCGAGGGGTCCGGATCGCCGGCGACCTCATCCTCCGCCGCGGAACCCGCGGGGCCGTCCGCGCCCTCGCCCTTTGCCGGCTCGCGCGCTGTCGCCTGGTCGTTCTTGGAAGAAGCCGTCTCGGCCTCGTTCGACGTCGATTGTTCATCCCCCGCCGCCGGTTCCGTGGCATCGGTTCCTGCATCGCCGTCGTCGTTCGCGGACGCGTCCGAGCCACCCTTCGCCTTCGCGCCCTCGCCCCTTGCGCCGGCGTCCTTCTGCGACTGCTTCTCTTTCTCCGCCGCGTCCTCGGCGGGCGGCGGCGCTTCGATGAACGACCCTGTGATGACCGCGTCCTCGTCGAGGAACGTTGCGCTGTCGAGACGTCCCTGATCCGCAAGGGTCGCGAGTTGGTTGATGTTGAGACGCTGTCCGGTAGGGTCGGGCTCGAGATACCCGAGCGAAAGGAAGAAGAGCCCGAGGAGCAGGATCAGCGAGGTCCCCAGGAGGTATGCCATCCGGTGGCTCGATCCCTTCTTGCCCGACGCCCGCGCCCGGCGTCGCTTTAGGCGCCAGTCGGCGAAGCGCTTCCTGCCCCCCCGATAGAAGCGGTGGACCCTCCCGATAAAGGGGTTGGCCGCGGCCCGCCGACCGAGGGCCCTAACCGGTCGCCAAAGGGCCGTGAACGGTGTGGTCAGGGCCGCCAATCTCGCTCTCATCGCCGCTCTCACCTTCTCGAAGTTGCGCCATCGTCGGGTCGCCTGTCCAGTCCAGCTTGGGTCCAACCACGAAACGCAGAGGGGCCCGTTCACCCCTCCGGTGGAACCTCCCGGTCCTCTTTCGAGAGTGTGGGCCCGAACCCCCCTCTTCGCGTCGCCACGGCGTCGCCACGTAGTCGCCAGGCATCTCGGACACAATGCTCCCCGAAGAAGGACAATCGCTAGGACGTGGGGAACCTTCACGGGCAGTGGCACCTCGACTGATGGACCGCGCTCCCTCCCAGGGGATCTCAGAGCCACCTTCGATACCGGAGGAAAGGCTCCGGAGGTGGCTGGGCTTGTTGCGCCAGCCCGACAAGCTCGCGAGCGACGACGTCCGCGCCCTCCTCGAGGCTCACGGCGCGTTGCCGGAGAGCCCGTCCCCCCTTGCCGTGGGGCAGGCCGGCGCACAGCTGATCCTCAACGCCATCGAGCGCCTCCGTCCCGAGGAAGGCGCGCCCAGGGAGGAGGCCCTCCCCCACGAGGTCCTGAACCGGTGCTTCATCGAGGGGGCCAAGCTCTTCCAGGCCGCCGCGCTCCTGGGT
>JBOGXG010000052.1:0-2788 GCA_050694195.1 Actinomycetota bacterium
TCATCGTGCTGATCGACAAGGGAGGTCTGCCGTGAAGCGCCCCGCAGAAACGTCCACTGCGGTCGTGGGAACCCCCGCCGCCGCACTCGTCGCCTTCGGGCTGGATCAGGAAGTGGCGGGAGGGATCATCCTCGCGCTGTCCTACGTGCCCGCGATCGTGACGTGGGCGGTCACAAACGGCTGGCTACCCTCACGTGGCCCCTTCGCCGAAGGATAGGCCCGAGTGCCCAAGCTGCCAGGACGGGCGGCTGATGCGACACTGCCCTCGTGGGGTGGGCCTCGGCTGCGACCTGTGGCGCTGCCCGATCTGCGGCGCCTACGGGCAACTCGTCCGTTCCGACAGCGGCCGCATCTACCCCGGACGGCGCTGGGTGGATCCGGCCCCCGCCTAACGACCCCGGGTATAGATGTAGCGGGCCACGGCCAGCATCGCCGCGACCTGCAACCACACGCCAGGCGGGTCGGCGGGGACTCCCTCTGCCTCCACGACCCCGATTGCGATGGCGGCCAGCAGCAGGGCCCCGAACGCCCATGCCAGCCCGAGCGCCCCGAAGAACAGCCTCATCGCTTCCTCCTTTTCCACGTATCCAGAACACAAAGGATAGGCACCAAGACGCCGATGGCAATAGCGATGCCGAGGACGATCAGCGCCTCCGTCACCTCCTCAGCCGCCGGATGAGACCCCGCACCTCGTCGGCCTCGGCCTCCATGTTGGCGCACCCGAGCAGCAGGGCCGCCTGCCCGAGGCCCTCGAGCGCCGCCTTGACCATCTCATCGCGCAGCACTCGCTCGCGCTCGCTCCGTTCGAGAATCCCCATCATCGTTCCGCCTCCTTCTCCTTGTCGAAACTGACCAACAGGACCGCCTCGCGCGGCCGGTGGGATCGCACGTCCACGTAGATTTCGGTCGTCGAGAGGCTGCTGTGGCCGAGAAGCTCCTGGACCGCCCGGACGTTCGCCCCCCGGTCGCACATCTCCGTCGCCATCGTGTGGCGCAGCAGGTGAGGGTGCAGGCGGATGCCGAGGCTTTCCCCGAGCTCGCCGAACCGATCTGCGACCCACCGCTCAGAGATTGGCCGGCCCTCATTGACCGGAGAGGGGAACACGAACACCGCATCGGGGCACAGCGCCCGCCACCGCCTGATCGCCCACGCCAGCTCGGGGTGGATCGGCACCCGTCGCTCCTTACCCCGGCCCCCTCGCCGGCCGGATCCCTTGCCCTCGACGACGATCGAGTCCCGTTCGATCTGGTCCCAGCGCAAGAACCGGCCCTCTGCGTTGCGGATCGCAGCCCAGAAGTAGAGGGCGACAAGACAAGTCACCATCGGATGGGCGGCTTTCGCCTCCGCCCACACCGCCGCCATCGTTACGGAATCGAGCGACCGGACGACCTTGCGGGGCTCTTTAAGCGTGGGGAGGTCCTTCGCTGGGTTGTCGTGCCGATAGCCCTCGCTTACGAGGAAGTCGAGGAACGCATCAAGCGCGCACCGAATCTGGTTGCGGCGCCTCGCGGTCGGCTTGCAACTGAACAGGTAAGCCCTGAGGTCGTCCTCTCGGGCCGACCAGAGCGACCGCTTGCGGTTCTCAAGAAGCCACCGCTCGGCCGCCCTCGCCGCCCGCCCGTAGACTGCCGCCGTCGTTTCCGTCCAACCCTTCTCGTCCCACGTCCACCTGTGGAATCCACGAAAGACCCCCTCTTTCTCTGCTTGAGACACCCGCCGCCTCCGCCTTGCATTGCTACTCCCCGTCGTGGCCCGACTGCGCTTAGTGTTAACACCCTCAGTTAAAGTTTGAGAAGAGGGAGTCACAAAACACCGCCAACAGGTGTCCCCGCGAGTTTCTGAGCCACCAACGGCGAGCGCCCTGACGGGTGATGCCGAGGGCCGCGGCGATCTGGCCGAAGGTGCGACCTTGCTCGATCGCCTCCCTGAAGGCGGCGAGCTTGTCCTGCCTGATCTTGTGTTCCATCGCAGCGATGGCCCGGAGCCGCCGCAACGGATCTGAGTGGTTCAGATTGCGCGGCATGTCCCCTCAACTTAGACAACGACAGGACCGGCGAAAGGTTACTCGGGTTGACGCGCGAAACGGATCGTTTCATGCACTACCGGCCGGATCCAGAGGAGGAAAGGAGCAGGTCAAGACCCATGTCCTGGTAGGACTTCCTTACACGGCGAGCGACCGCGCGGGACTCCCCGCCGGAATCGCCCTCGAGCACCCTCAGCCGCCCGATCTGGTCGTCCTCGACGAGTCCCAGAATGAACAGCAGGATCACCTCGGCGTCGTCGGTGAGGTCGCCCTTGCCGGCGCAGACGTTGGCGATCTTGACCAGCCGCTCGTGCGTCAGCCGCTCACCCGCCTCCATCACCGAGGCGAGGTTGTTGCTGCCGCCGATGAGCGTGTTCATCTCGCGCCCGCTCAGGCCCGCCCGCTTACGGACGCGCTTGATTCGAGCGCCGATCTCCCAAGGTTCGGCAATACGTAGCTCTGCCATTTCCACCTCCTTCCCTCCCGGATAGGCCCGTGTGTGGCTTGCATCATTCTGCACTATCTGTATCCGATTTGGCAACTCGGCAAACTCTCCTGCGTCCGAATGAGTGATTTTTTTTCGCACTCTGACCCTTTCGGCCTTGCATTGTCCTTCGTTATCCGTATCATGGTCCCCATGCTCAAAGCAGACGCCGGAAAGATCATCAGGCTCGCCCGGGGCCGGGCGAACATCTCCAGCCAGCACAAGCTCGCCCACCAGGCGGGCGTCTCCCAGCGGTGGGTCTCCGCGATCGAGTCGGGCG
>JBOGXG010000053.1:0-11684 GCA_050694195.1 Actinomycetota bacterium
GGATTATGGGCAGCAGAAACCTGCGCTGGAGGGGCTTGAACGTGACAGGTTGGATCCATGGACGCTTGTTCCACCGCCGGGTGGGATATCCGCGAAGCGCCTAAACGGAGCGGGTTGCTGACCGAGAAGGACGCTTCGCAAAGACAGCACACGGCGGCCCTTGCGGGATCGAGACGAGCGGCAGGAGAAACGGCTCGGCGCGAAGGAAAGACCCACCTCTGAACAAAGATCCCCCATGTCTAGCCCCGGGGGAGTTCCTGAAGGGGGTCAAGTTGAAGATCGCAGGTCGTATCTCCCTGGTGACCGCCGCGGCCCTGGTGTCAAGCGTGCTCCCGGCCCACGCGCAAGTGACCGAGTTCGATTGTGCTCGGGCGGGCGTCGACGACAAGTGCGAGACGTGGGTCGCGACGTACGACGATAACGAGGTAGCGGAGCTCGCCTCCGAGTCTCCGGCCGATGTCGCGGTGTCCCCCGACGGTGCCTTCGTCTATTCGGCGATGCGGATGACGGTGGGGACGGGTTTCGATGCAAAGTCCCGTTGGGCCATCTTGGCCCACGACAACGATGGTCAACTGATATGGCTGGCTCGGTGGGGCAGTCCGGACGTTCACAGCTTCCCCACCTCGATCGCGGTGTCGCGCGACGGCGATCTTGTCCTTGTGAGTGGGAGCTGGCGCACCGACCAGGTGGCCGCGGACGGACACCTCACAACGATCGCGTTCGATGCCGATGACGGCGACATCGTGTGGACGGCGAACTACGACGGCCCCGGGAACGGGACCGATAACGCCCGCGACCTCGTCGTGTCACCCGACGGACGAACGGTGTACATCGCAGGCATCAGTGCCGGGAGGGATAACTCGGACCTCGACTACGCGGTCGTGGCTTACGACGTTGGGTCCGGACGCGAGCTTTGGGTTACGCGCTGGGATGGGATCGGGAAGGGGAATTCCGACTCTCCGTTCGCCATCGATGTGAACTCACGTGGAGACATGCTCTACCTGACCGGCTGGAGCTACGGAGAAGGCGAGTTCAACAACGACTACGGAACGATCGCAGTCGATATCTCGGGCGACGACGCGGGAAGGATCGTGTGGTCCGCCCGTTACGACGGGGTCGGGGTGCGCGCGCCCGACCTCGCATCGGCTCTGACCGTGTCGCCCGACGACAAGACCGTTTTCGTCACCGGGATGTCGGACGATGTCGAGGGTGGTCCCCCCTTCGAAGTCAATTACGGCTTCGCGACTGTCGCCTACGATGCACTCTCGGGCGCTCAGCTGTGGGAGTCGCGCAAGCAGTGGCCGGAAAGCCGCTTCAATGCTCCGAACGCTCTCACGGTTGATCCAAGCGGACGGCGGCTTGTCGTTACCGGTCAAGCGGGTCTTGGCGAACTCGATTTCGGGACGGTTGCGTACGACCCCCAGAACGGAGAGGAGGTCTGGTCCGATCGGTACGGGCTCGAGGAGTACGACTTCGAGTTCGCCAAAGAAGCCGTCATGGACCCTCGTGGTGACACCGTCTATGTGACCGGGGTTTCCGCGAAGTCACCCCCGGGGACGTCCGGAGTGGTGCTCTACGCTCCCAACGCCGATCAATTGACGATCGCTTACGACGTGATGACCGGTCAGAAGAGATGGTTGGCTCGGTTCAACCCCTCTGTGACGGACTACGTCAGCACCCAGTCGATGGCGATCTCACCCGACGCGACGAAGATCTACCTAGCTGCCAGCATCGACGATCAGAACTGGGATAACGACGGGGATGACGTCGATGCGGGGATCATCGCTTACGAGATCGGGGCCGGGATCCCGATACCGCCACCGCCGGCAACTCTCGAGTTCTCGGATTCCAGTGATACGCGTGGTCAATACTCGGATGAAACGACCATCGAGGCCCGCCTGACGGAACCTTCAGGGGCCCCGATCGCAGGAGCAGAACTGACCCTTCAGTTCCCGGACCGGGTCACGTCGGCGGTCACCGACACTCAAGGACTCGCTGCGATCACATACACGCTCGACCAACCTCCGGGAGAGTACGTGTTTGGCGTCACCTATGAAGGTGACGACGAGCACGGCCCGGCGCGCCTAGATGGTGTCTACACGATCGAGGCGGAGGACACCGACCTCCTCCTCGAGGTCGATCGGAAAGATCGGACCCTGAAGGCTCTTCTCCGGGATCAGGATTCGTCGGTGGGGATCTCAGAGCGCGAGGTTGTCTTCTATTACAAGGACGAGATCATCGGCCGGACCGCGACCGATGGATCGGGTGTGGGGGAATTGCGTGATGTCGCCGAGGCCGGCAGATCCTCGAACCATCTGAGGGTCGTCTTCGAAGGAGACCCCTTCTTCCGCTCGTCGGCGGCGCCTTGAGGCGTAGATCGCCAAGTTACCGCGGCTGCCTAGTATCGGGGACTGATACATGTCCGGCAGTCGAGGCGCGGTAACCAAAGATCGAGTGGAGGAAACCGGATGGCCGATGCACGAGATGTCGAAAAGGGTTACTCAACCGGGGAGACGGTAGCGAAGCTGAGGCGGCTGGCCGACGCTCTCGAGAGTGAGCAGCCATTCCGGATCCAGATCGCCGGGGAGAGGATCAGGGTCCCGGCGAGAGCCGAGTTCACGATCGAGCACGAGCGGGGCGAGGGCGAGGAGGAGGTTGAGTTCCAGCTGAAATGGGTCGTCGAGGGCGACGACTCTCTAGGCGATGACGGGGTCGTTGTGTGATGCTCGCCCGGCGAACCGCACCGCCCGCCTAGCATGGTGCGATGAACCTCCCCAGAAGCACCCGGCTCGTCCTGGGCGCGGGGGTGCTGCTGAGCGTCCTCCTCTATCTCGTGATCCTCGAGGTGGGACTGAGCGCCGGCAAGGTGCACGCCGGCGTCAATGTGCAGGACATCGCGGTTGGCGGCCTGACCCGCGGGGAAGCAGAGGAGAGACTCGACGCGCGCGGGAAAGAGATGTTGAAAGAGCCGATCGTCTTCGTCGCGGAGGGAGTCGATTGCCGGTTCCTCCGCCGAGAGGTCGGGTGGGGTCCACAACCCTTCGACACCGCCGAGCGCGCGATGCAAGTGGGGCGTGACGGAGCTCCCTTCCGAGCTCTGGCAGATCGCCTCCGCTCGTGGATCGGAGGTGTGACGGTTGACTGGGCGGATCGACCCGATCCGGAGAAGGTCGCCACCATCGTCGAGAGTTGCCGGGAGAGTGCCGCATCGCTCGGCCTCGACATCGTGGTCGACGGAGAGGCCATGACCCGAGCGATAAACGAGGCCGTACTCCAGTGGCCGCCGCAACAGATCCACCAGATCCCGATCGAGCAGGGTTAGCTCTCCGAGCTGTTCCCTTCCTCGGTGGATCCTTCCGGTGATCCGGCGGTATCCGGGGTCTCTTCCGGCGACGGCTCCTCGGTGGGCTCTTCGCTGGGTTCCTCGGTCGGTTCCTCGGTCGGTTCCCCCTCGGGGTCCTGCGATCCCTCATCTCGGGTCTCCCCAGTCCGCGCGTTCGACCTCTGCTCGGCCGGCGTCTCACTCGGCGTGGGAGAGGCGGGCGGGGTGGACTCCGCTACCACAGGTGCAGTCCCGACCGCGTTGTCGGGGGTTGGGCTATCCCGAGGCTCCTTGGGTGTCTCGCTCGACTCCGGTCCCGGCACCGAGGCGGCGACCCTCGGTTCGTCGGGGTCGCCGGCAAACACCATCGCGACGCCACCCGCACCGAGGAGCGCAACGATCGTTCCACCCACGAGCAACCTCCGCCGAGATCCCCGAACCCCGGGCACGACCGGCTCGGGTCCCAAGAGGGTGTCTTCGGGGCTGAGAAGCGGCGCGGATGGCACGAGCACCGGCGCGCCCGACCGGAGGTCCTCCAATGCCACCGCAAGTACCTCGCCGTTCTCGAACCTTTCCGCCGGGTCCTTCGACAAACAGCGCATGACGAGAGCATCGAGTTGCGAGTCGATGTCGGGATCGTGGGCGCTGGGCGGCTCCGGCTCGCGGTCCACGTGGGATATGGCGATCGCCGTGACGTTGTCGCCGTCGAAAGGCTTGACCCCGGTGAGGAGTTCGTAGAGGACGACGCCCAGCGAATACACGTCCGAACGAGGCGTTGGGGTGGTACCCGACACCTGTTCGGCCGAGATGTAGTGCGGGGAACCGATCGCGGTACCGGTCGCCGTCAAAGTCTCGTGCACGCGCGAGGAGGCGATGCCGAAGTCGGTGATCTTCGCCGACCCCTCCTCGTCGACGAGGATGTTGCCGGGCTTGATGTCTCGGTGAACCAGCCCCACCTCGTGCGCCGCCCCGGCTCCGCGTGCCGCCTCCATCACCAGGTCGACGGCGCGCTCCGGTGCGAGCGGGGGCCCGGCGAGTTCGCTCAAAGCTCCGCCCGGGACGAGCTCCATCACGAGGTACGGCGCCTCCTCGAACCGGCCGAAATCCAGGACGGCGACAACGTTCGGATGCGAGATCCGGGCGACACATTGGGCCTCGGAGAAGAAACGGACCAAGAATTCCGGCTCGGATGCCAGGTTCGAGCGAAGGAATTTGATGGCGACGTCTCGCTCGAGGCGCTCGTCGTGGGCGCACCAAACCTCCGCCATGCCGCCGCTTCCGAGGGGCTCAGTCAGGGTGTAGCGATCCTGGATCCTTTCTCCGGCCTTCATCCAGGCGTTAATGCCCAGGGTCTTCCACCACAAAACGCGGCCGGATGACGACGTGGCGTTATACACCGCGGCAGGGGAATCCGTTGATTCGTCCAACTACTCCCCGTAGTCAATCCCTTTGGAGGTCTCCTCATGCGTCGCACCATCGCCGTTCTCCTCCTGGTGGCCGTCGTGGCTGCGCTCGTCGCCGCGCCTGCGACCGCCGCTCCGCCGATCAAGGCCGACCACCTTCGAGGCTTCTCGATAACTCCTCCGGGCCAAGACGGGAACGTCACCGCCGACGAGTTCGCGGCGGGCGATTTCGGGCCTCACTACACGGATCAGCTCGAGATGTACGCCGCGCTCGTCGACGACGACGACGTGACTGAGGCCGAACTCGAGGTCTACCTCCATCCGATGCAGTTCGCGCCGGTGAGTCCGGAGGACCCCTACGAGCCGCGGGAGGGAGTGGAGGTATACAGGGACGACTTCGGCGTCCCGCATATCTATGGCAACACCATCGAGGACGCGACCTTCGGCATGGGTTACGTCACAGCCGAGGATCGCCTGTGGCAGATGGACGTCTTCCGGCACGCTGCGCGCGGAACGCTCGCGGCCTTCGTGGGACCGGGTGAAGAGGACGCGTTCCTTCAGATGGACATCGATACACGCCGCGAGGGATACACCGAGGAAGAGATCACCGCGATGTTCGACAGCTTCGACGACAAGTTCGGCGAGGTCGGCGTGCAGGTTCAGGAGGGCCTTCAGGCTTACACGGATGGAGTCAACGCCTACATCGAAGAGGCCGCCTTCAGCCCGTTCACGCGACCGTTCGAGTACGAGGCGACGGGGAACCCTGCTCCCGAACATCCCGCGCCGTGGACCGTTCAGGACACCCTGTTCCTCGTGGTCCTCCAGCTACGCGTCTTCGGGGAGACCGCCGGAGGAGAGTTGCAGAACGCGGGCTTCCTCGATCACCTTCAAGAACGTCTCGGCAGGAAGAAGGGAACCGCCGCGTTCCACGACATCATGTTCCAGAACGATCCCAATTCTCCGACCTCGATCGATCCTTCCGACGCGAACTTCCGAACGCAGAGGCTCGGCCGCCTCAAGGCGAAGTCGGTGGCCATACCCGACAACTCGGATGCCTTGGCGGAGAGACAAGCGCTCCGGGAAAGATCGCGGAACTCCATCCTCGCGTCGATGGGCTTCACCAAGCCCGCGTCGAACGCGTTGATCGTGTCGGCCGAGAGATCCGAAACTGGAAACCCGCTCTTGCTCGGGGGCCCCCAAGTGGGTCACTCCGTACCTTCGTTCTTCCTCGACCTTTCCGTACATGCGCCGGGGGTCGACTTCCGGGGGCCCGCGGTCCCCGGCGCGTCCGCTCTGATACCGCTCGGGCGCGGCGTCGATTACGCATGGACCTTGACGACCGGCTACTCCGATGCCGTTGATGTGCGCGCCGAGCTCCTCTGCGAGCCGGACGGAGGCGACCCGACACTTGAGTCGAACGGTTACATGTTCCGAGGCAAATGCCTCGAGATGGAGTCGCGCGTCGAAACTTTCGAATCCAAGCCTCCACCGACGGATCCTGGTCCTCCAGCGAGCGAGGAGCACACGTTCTACCGGACGCAGCACGGTCCCGTGTTTCAGCGGACACTGGTCGATGGCAAGCCGGCCGCGTTGGTCAAAGAACGTTTCTTCTGGATGAAAGAGCTGGATTCGATACCGGCTTTCTACGAGTGGAACACTCAGATCGACGACATCGACGACTTCGCAGCGGCCGCTCGTGACTTCACGATGTCGTTCAATGCGTTCTACGCGGATAGCGAGCAAATCGGTTACTTCCACGTCGGCCACTACCCGGTGCGGAAGAAGGGCACGAGCCCGATGTTGCCGACGTGGGGGACGGGGAAGTGGGAATGGCAGGGACGGCGTGCCTACTCCCAACAGCCGAAGATCATCGATCCCGACACCGGATGGATCGCCAACTGGAACAACAAGCCGGCACAGGGCTGGAAGAACTACGACAGCGTGAAGTGGGGTTCGATCCAGCGCGTTCGGCTGCTCCAGGATGACGTCGGCGAACTGTTGAACGAGGATGGCACTCTGGTTCTTTCAGATCTCCTCGAGGTGGTCGGGAACGCGGCGACCCGCGACGCCCGGGGCGTATACCTCGGGCCCGCGATGCTGCGCAAGGCGGCACGGAAGGTACCCGAGGAGGACGCCGAGCTGTACCAGCAAGCACTCGGCCTCGTTCAGGGCTGGATCGATCGAGGTGGGCATCGGACGAACCTGGACAGGGACGACACGATGGACGACGGGGCGGCACTAGCGATCTTCGATGCCTGGTACGACAAGCTTGTACACGGCATCTTCGACGACGAACTGGGGGAGGACGGTTACGAGGCTCTCGGTGTTCCGATCGCCGACCACAGCCCCACCGACGGCGGCGGTTTCTGGTTCGACTTCTCGTCCTATCTTTCGAACCTCTTCCATAAGGACACCAGGAAGGCTCGCTTCTCGATGAACTACTGCAACAACTTCGAAACCAACAAGAGAGAGACGTGTGCCGACCAGGTCGGTTCGGCTCTGGTCGCCGCTCTTGCCGAACTGAAAGAGGCGCAGGGCGACGATCCGAACGCGTGGACGACGCCCGCCGAGAACATCGCGTTCAGCGAGCAAGGCGCCGGGTCGGTCTCAGAGATCCCGTGGCAGAACCGCGGCTCCGAGAACCATCTCGTTGAGATCCTCGAAGACGCGGGCTAAGGCGCCGCGCTACAAACGCGGCAACTCAGGGATCGGCGGAAGCGCCGGGCCCTCGGGCACGTCGGCGACGAGGTTCAGTCTGCAGGCGTAGCCGAAGGTGTCGGTGGCCGTCCCCACGCTCGGCTCCGAGAACCACTCGGGCCGGATCGGCATCGTCACGGTCTTCGGCTTGTGCTTCGCGCACCCGGTGGTACATGCCTCCTGGGGATAGGAGAGCTTCCCCTGGGCGGGACGGGCGAGTTGCAGAACGTCGAGACCGTGGGACGCGTCGAGTGAATACACGATCTCGCCGCTCGGATCCGTGGGCGCGAAATAGGCCGCCCAGTTGAGGGAGTTCGGGGTCGAGAAGAATCCGATCTGCCTGACCTTCTTCGGGTTGCTGACATCGAGGAACCGGATGCCCTGCTCGTACCAACCCTGCGCGACGACGTTGCCGAGGACGTCGAAGTAGTGAGCCGAGCACATCACCGCGGGGGCCGCCGCGCCCGCGACATTGAGTTCGGTCTCCCAATGGTCCAGGAGCGTCACCTTCTTCCCGTTCGGCATTCCCTTCTTCTTCGTAGGCACGCGCCACGTCTCGAACGAGCCTGCTCCACGGCATCCGGGCCGGTTGTAGTCCTCTTCCGTCACATACAGCACTTTCGAGTTCTTCTTCCGGTACGAGTTGTGCAGGATGAAGTCGTTAGGATTCGAGCCGTCCCCGATGCCGAGCTCGGCGAAGTAGGTGCTGAGTCCACGCTCGTCCGTCTGCGAGACGATCTTGCCGAGCCCGTCCCCCTCGTAGTTCTTGGGAAGTTTGTAGGCCACGGCACCACCGAACCCGACGACCCAGGGCAGGCCATTGCCGTCGACCTGGACGTCGTGCGTCGCGGCCTCCCCGTAAGCGGGGCTCTCGAAAGTTCCCAGATCTACGGGGGCCGCGGGATCGCGCAGGTCGATCACTCGGATGCCTCCCGTATCGGTGACCCACGCGAACCGACAATCCTTCACGCACGAAGCGGTATGGCCGGGGCCACCCTGTACCGGGTCCCCTCCCATGGGGAAGGTCGAGGCGATGGCGGGGCTCCTGGGGTCCCTGATGTCGATCACGTAGAGGATGCCGGTGCTCTCGGCGGCATCGTTGCTGATCAGGAGGATGTCTCCGCCGAGGTCGACGTCCTCGTTCTCGAAGTGGGGCAGGGCCAGTGCCCCCACCTCCTGTGGCACCGCCGGGTCGGAGATGTCATAGATCCTGAGTCCCGAAACAGAGGTGACGTACATGAGGTTGTCGCGGAAGCGCGCGCCGATCACACCCGGGTTGGGGATGGACGTGAGCAAGGTCACGTTCTCGGAGGCGAGGGTCCCGGTCGGATCCCCGACCTGTGCCAAGGTTGGGGTTCCCGCCGGCATCAAACCCAGGCACAGAGCCGTCACCAGACCGGTAACGCCGCCGACGCTCTTCTTCATCGCCGCCCCCCTCGAACTCGTCCGGTGCGCGCGAGGCCCGCGCTACGTAGATGTTCGTATGAGGTCGCGCGATGGGGAATGGCTAGGAAGGACCATTTTCGGACGGTTCGGGAGAGTCCCGCGGTCTAGGTGAATGCGGGGGAGGCCGGACTCGTGACGTCCGGGTGACGCTCCATGATCCTTAGAACGTCGTCGATCGAATCGAGGAAGAGATCGACGAGCCGGGGATCGAAATGGGTGCTGCGCCCGTCGCGCAGTACATCGACAGCTTTCTGGAGATGCACCGCTTTCCTGTAGCGACGGTCTGTCGTCAGCGCGTCGAACGCGTCGGCGACCGCGGCGATGCGACCCGGGAGCGGGATCGATGCGCCCGACAGGCCACGGGGATAGCCGCTCCCGTCCCACCGCTCGTGGTGGGTGAGAGCGATCGTTGCCGCCATCTGGATCAGTTCCGAACGCGAGCCGTCGAGGATCTGATGGCCGATCAGGCAGTGGGCCTTCGCCGTTTCCCTCTCGGCGGGACGGAACTTTCCCTCTTTCAGCAGCACCGCTTCCGGTAGCCCCGCTTTCCCGATGTCGTGCATGAGGCTCGCCACTCGGATGGTGTTCGCCAGTTGCTCATCCAGCCCGGCTCTTTTGGCTAAGAGCCCGCAGTACCGGCTCATCCGCTCGAGATGGGGCCGGAGTTCCCCGTCTTTGAGCTCCGCGGCGAGCACCAACCGTTCGATCGTCTCCTCACGGGAGGAATTGAGCTCCTCTCTCACCTTCTCGATCTGTGTGACCGCCTGCCACAGCTCCGAGGTCCTGTCGTTCACCATCCGTTCGAGGTCGCGATGCCGCTCCTCGTTTCGTAGCTCGTTACGCCGGAGCATCAGTGCATGCCGCGCGTTTAGCGCAACCTCACGAGGGCCGACGGGGAGCTTCATGTATCCGTGGATCCCCACCTCCATCGCGGCGGAAAGCGCGGAACTAGAACCGGTCTCGTCGATGAGCAAGCAAGCCGCGCGACCCTCGGTAGCTATCGAACGGATCAGCGGAAGATGCTCCGTGGACGCGTCGGCGATCACTAGATCGACGTCGTCCAGGTCGAGTCGTTTGGCCTCTTCGACGGATGACGCCGATACGACTCCGGCGGTCGTTCCGGATAGGGCTTCGAAGATCTGATTCCGAGTGTCGCTATCTCCGATCAGAAGGAGAGCTTTCGTCTCGCTCATCGGTCGATCCCCAACGACGGGGTCGCGCGGCGGCATGGTCATGCCGCCGCGCGGGAGGAACGGCCGCGCATAGCCGGGCGCGAGGGACGCCGGGTGAGTCCGAATCCCATGACTGCCACACCCGAGACGAGCAGAAGGTCTCCGACGCTCCAAACCTGGTCCGTGAGATCGACCGGGATCCGATCGGCGAGCCACGGCAAGAGGGTCTCGTTCGTGAGGGGCTCGTGCTTGATGCTGCCGACGGTTTGCGTGGAAGCGACATCACCGGCGGAGGATGCTTGCACCGGCATCGCCCCGTTAACAGTGATGACGAGCGCGTTGAGGAGAACGCCCGCAGCCACGAGCGCGAGTCCGGGGATACGCCGATTGGCCACGGCGAACACGACCAGAATGATGTTCGAGGCGACCACCAGCGCCACTGCGTAAGGACGGAGCTCTTGTCCCGTGCTCACCACCCCAGCCGGAACGACGAGACTCGCCAAGAGGAGAGGGAGGGCGCGGAACCTAGTCCCCGCCAGGCGTCGAAGGCTCCCGCCGACGGCGAGCGAGACACCGAGGCCGAGGGCGAAGGCGATCAGGGGGCCAAGCATCGCCCGGCCCCCCTGTCGCCCTCAACGTGATTCAGCTGTGCGCCTCTCCCGGGACCTAGCCGCAGCACCGAGGCCAGGGGGAGCCACCCGCCATCCAGAGCGCCATCACCATCGCCGTCATGAACACCAAGCCCTTTATCCGCAGCAAAGCGAACCCCTTTCTCCCACGGCTCACGAAGGGTGTAGCCGGACGGATGATTAACTCCAGATTTAACCACGAGCAAACAGGAGGGATTAGGTCGTTCGGAGGAAAACCCTCTCAGGCCTGTTCAGCCGAGTTACGGGACGCTTAACTGCAAAGAAACTGACAAAGACGACGGGGAAGGGGCAGTCATGACTTTGGGTCCGAGGTTGAGGAAGATGCGACTCGCGAAGGGTTTAACCCAGAAGGAGCTCGCCGAGCCCGCTTACACGCACGCCTACGTGAGCACCATCGAGTCCGGGCGCCGCCGCCCCTCGCCTACGGCTCTCGATTTCTTCGCCCAGAAACTCGGGATCGGGCTGGAGGAGCTGGTCACGGGCCGGTCCCCGGCCCTTGTGTCGGAGCTAGAACTCGCTCTCCAGGAGGCTCGGGTCGGCATCTCGGCGGGCCGTTTCGCCGAGGTCGAAGACACACTGAAGGACGTGAAGGCGAAGGCCAAGCGGTATTCGCTGACCCGGTTCGAGGCCAAAGCCCTAGAGGTCGAGGGCCTCGCACACGAGCGGCAGGGTCGGGTCGAGGAGGCGATGGAATCGTATGAGGACGTCCTCAGGATCCTCGAGGACGAGTCCCCGGCCGCCAAGTCCTACGCGACGGCAGGAAAAGCGCGCTGTGCCCAGATGCTGGGGGACATCCACTACGCCGCCTATCTGCTCGAAAACCTCCTTACGTCACTCCGGGTGGCCGGGCTCGAGGACCCGGCTGCGCTGGTGAGGATCCAGGCCCCCCTTGTGCTCGTGTACCTCGAGTTGGGCCTTCAGAAGAAGGCCGGGGCGATGGCGGCGGAGGCGCTCCGACTTGTGCCGGAAGTGTCGGATCGTTCGACCCTCGCCC
>JBOGXG010000054.1:0-3795 GCA_050694195.1 Actinomycetota bacterium
GTTCACAGCGGCTCGCAGAAACATCCTCGACTCGAGCCCAAGCTGCGCGATCCAGGCGGGGGTAAGCCCGCCCCTACGAGCCGCATGACGCTTCGTAGGGGCGGGGTTTACCCCCGCCTTGCTTCACGAGTACGCGACTCGGCGGAGTTGTCCTTCTTCATGCGAGCCGCTGTATCCCCTCCCTCCTCGCGCCTTGGCAGAGGGGCGGGGATAAACCCCGCCGCTACGACGCTGGCGGCCGAGTGAGCGGGTTTCCAATGGGTGCAGATGACCTCAATGAAGGCGCCATGTAGAGCCTGTCCCGCGAATCGAGTCGAGCGACCCGGGCCCGTCGGAGGGTCCGGATAACTTCTAGTTGGGAGGCCGCCATGGCGCGACATTTCCGACTCGAAGATCGAGAGCAGAGTCTGCTCTTCCCGCCTTCCGTGGAGGACTACCTCCCAGAGGATCACCCCGCCCGCTTCGTATGGGACTTGGTGAATCGCCTCCACGACGAGGGGAAGCTTGAGGTCTTCTACGGGCAGTACAACCCGGAGGGGCGGGGCGGGGCGGCGTATCACCCGCGGACCATGCTGGCCGTCCTCCTACACGCCTACTCGCGCGGGATCACAAGTTCGCGCCGGATCTCGCGGGAGTGTGTGGAGAACCTCGCGTTCCACTACCTGGCGGCCAACCAGCGGCCGGATCACCGGGCGATCGCGGCCTTCAGGAAGCGCCACCTCGTCGCCTTCCGGGCCTTGTTCCAGGAGGTGCTCAAGCTCTGCGACGCTGCGGGGTTGGTCGAGCTCGGCCGCGTCGCGATCGACGGACGCCGGGTGCAGGGCAACGCGTCGAAGGACAAGACCGTCACCGGCGAGACGATCGACGAGAAGATCGCCGCCCTGAGCGAGGAACTTCTCGAAAACGCCGAGCGCGTGGACGCAGCCGAGGACAAGGAGTTTGGAGAGGCGCGAGGCGACGAGCTGCCCGCAGGCTTTCGGAGCAAGCAGGAGCGGCTCGAGCGGCTCAAACAAGCTCGCGAGGTGCTAAACGAGCGCGAGCGCAAGATCCGCGACGAGCACGCGGCGAAGCTCGAGGCCCGCAAGCGGTTCGAAGACGAGACCGGCGAGAAGAAGCGGGGGCCCGAGCCGAAGGCGCCGGATCCCTCCAAGACGAAGAAGAAGCACCCTCCCAAGGCGAACACGACGGACCCTGACAGCAGGCTCATGAAGACCCGCGACGGCTTCAAGCAGGGCTACAACGGGCAGATCGCGGCTGACGAGAAGGCGGGCGTGATCGTCGCGAGCGACGTCACCCAGGACTGCGTCGACACGAGGCAGCTGGCGCCGACCCTCGACCAGATCGAGGCGAACCTCGGGCGGTTGCCCGACGAGGCCCTCGCCGACGCTGGTTACTGGAGCCCCGAGAACGCTGACCTACAAGAGCAGCGCGGGATCGACCTCTACATAGCCACCAAGAAGGACAGCCGGCAGCGGACCGCCGGGAAGAGGCAATCCGCGCCGAAGGGGCGGATCCCCCGCAGCGCGAGCTCAAGAGATCGCATGGAGCGAAAGCTCCTCACCAAGCGCGGGCAGAACGCATACCGCATGCGCGGGCCGACCGTCGAGGGTCCCTTCGGCCTCATGGTCACACGCGGCCTCTCCCGTTTCATGCTGCGTGGGCTAGAGGCGGTGCGCGCCGAGTGGCACCTCTGGTGCACGATCCACAACGTCGAGAAGCTCCGGCGCACCGGAAAGGTCAGCTTCTCGTGACGGAGCGGGGTGCGGTGGCTCACAGATTCGGCCTGAGAGGCCGGGCGCGAGCGGCCGGAGCTGGATCCCGGCGGACCCTTCGGTGGCCGAACCGGGGTTGGACGCGCGCCGATCAAGGCTGACTAGCCGCTTGCCCAGGATCGCTCACGGAGCCGGGGCATGGGGACAATCAAAGGGCCAAATCACGGGACAGGCCCCGTAGGGGCGGGGTTTACCCCCGCCTTCTTCGGACGGGCACCACGTCATCGAGGAGGGGATGAACCCCAATGCCGGGCGGCGAACGCCGTAGGTCATCTCGTGGATGGGAGTTAGGTCTCCCTTAGAAACGGTCCGTACGGTGAACGGTCCGACCTCGACGGCACACTTGGATTGCAACCCCCAAGACGCCCGTCGCTGTCGGACCTCAAGGAGTGTAGGGCCTGGCACCGTCAGCTACGAGCGGAAAGGTGCCTATGGCGGCCTCCCTCGAAGCGCCCGACGGTCTCAACCCTCTTCTTGGTGCGATCCCGCAGGAACTCCGGCAGGGGGTCTTCTCCAGACTCGGCCTGAAGGACAGGCACGGAACGAAGCTGACCCTGGACCTGACGGTCGATTTCCTCGCGGCTGCGGCGCTCAGGCCGAACCTTGGATCGACGACAGTGCTTGAGGAGTTGATCGCGATCCGCGGCGCTCCTCCGAACTGGGGGAAGGAGTATCTCCCCCACTCGTCCCAGATAACGGAGGCCAGGGATCGTGCGGGCTGGAAAGCCATCCGAGAGCTCTTTCGAGACCATGCGACGTGGGTGGATGCTTCGACGTCGAGGTCGCGCTGGAAGGGCCTGCGTGTTGGCGCAATCGACGGTTCGACCCTTCGAGCCGAGGACAGTGCCGAGAATGAAAGCGCGTTCGGGCGCCCGGCAGGTCGGAACGGTCCGGGCGGATTCCCTGTCCTTCGCGCCCTCGCACTTGTGGACGTGCAGACCCACCATGTTCAAGCGGCGACCTTTGGGCGCTACAACGGGAAGGGGAGTGGCGAGACCTCGCTGCTCCGAGATTCCCTCCTGGGGCAAGTGCCAGCGGATTGGCTGAGCCTTCTGGATCGCGGGTTCTGCTGCTACGGGACCATGCGCGACTACTGCCAAGCGAACCGGAAGTTCATGGGCCGTATGAAGCGGAGCGGAACCTGGATCAGACCGCGGAAGAGGGAGACGCTCCGTGCCGGCCTGGACTGGTTGGTGGAGCTTCCAGTCCCGGCTTCATTCAATCGCCACGACGATGCGAGGCCGCTTCAGCTCCGAATGATGAGATGGTCGATCCCGAAGCGTCGGTCGAAACGGTCCAACCTCGGGAGTCTCCGAACGAAGCGAGCGCGAGCCCAGAGGGCAAAGGCCAAGAAGGAGCAGGTCAAGGCGTCGAGGACGAAGACCAAGAAGACGACGACCTCGAAGCGGCCCCGGCAGCTCTGGTTGCTGACGAACCTGACCGACGTCCGGAAGTATCCCTATGAGGAGCTCGCCCCCCTCTACCTCCGCCGCTGGGAGGTGGAGTTCGTCTTTCGCGAGATCAAGACCACGCTCACCAGCCGCAAGGTGGAGTTCCGCACCAAGAAGCCCGAGCGGGTCCTCCAAGAGGCGTATGCGCTGCTCCTCACCTACAACGCGATACGACTGCGCATGGCCCAAGCGGCCAAGATCGCCAGAGTCGAGCCCCGCCAGCTAAGCTTCAAGGACTGCCTTGAAGCCTCACGCCGCGCCTATTTCCACGGTGATCCTGTTCGGCTCCTCCTGCGCCGTCTCACGCGCTACGTCCTGAAGGCTCGCCCGCCACGGAGCTACCCGCGCGCGGTGAAGGCGCGGTCCACCAGGTTCCCGACGAAGGCCAGCGCAAATGCTGCATGAGCCCATGCTTGCGCCATTCGCCATCTGGCATTGGGGTGAACCCCGCCGCTACATGGCGGGGATGAACCCCGCCGCTACAGGCGGCCGAGCGCCTCCTCGGTGAACGCGGCCACGCGGTCGAGGTCGGCCTCCTCGATCACCAGTGGGGGCAAGAAGCGGAGCACGGT
>JBOGXG010000055.1:0-7218 GCA_050694195.1 Actinomycetota bacterium
CATCTACACGACACAGAACGGAGTCGCGCCGGATCTCATCGTGATCTTCGGCGAACTCCGCTGGCGCAGCGTCGGCTCCGTCGGCTACGGCGACATCTACACGTTCGAGAACGACACCGGTTCCGACGAGGCGAACCACGCGGAGCACGGCATCTTCATCATGAACAACGCTCCCAGCCAGCAGACCGGTCAGAAAGAAGGGCTTCACCTCTGGGACGTCCACTCGACGATCCTGGACCTGTTCGATCTCCCACCCGCCGAGGGCGCGCTCGGAACGAGCGTGCTGAAGAAATAGGAGGAATGAATGAAGCAGGCGAACCGCGATCGAGGTGCAGTGATCTGGTTCACTGGTCTCTCCGGCTCCGGTAAGACCACCATCGCTCACGTCGTCGAGGAGAAGCTCCTCGACGCGGGCGTACCCGTCGAGATCCTCGACGGTGACATCGTGCGTGAGAACCTCTCGAAGGGCCTCGGCTTCTCGAAAGAGGATCGCGATACGAACATCCGACGCATCGCCTTCGTCGCGCACCTTCTCCAGCGCAACGGCGTGTTTGTGATCACCGCGGCGATCTCCCCATACAAGGCGATCCGTCAGGAAGCACGCGACATGATCAAGGACTTCGTTGAGGTCCACGCCGACGCCCCGCTCGAGGTGTGCGAGTCGCGCGACGTGAAGGGTCTCTACGCCAAGGCGCGCGCCGGCGAGATCAAGGGCTTCACCGGCATCGACGATCCTTACGAGGCCCCCGACAACGCCGAGGTCGTGTGTGCCACCGACAAGGAGACCGTCGAGGCATCGGCCCAGAAGGTGATCGACAAGCTCATCGACCTCAAGCTGATCGAGGCCTAACCGTTCCTTGGTGATCGAGTTGGCCTGGGGCTAACAATCCTTAGACAGAATCGAATGATCGACCTTCATGCTCACACCACGGTGTCGGACGGCGGGGATCCGCCGTCCGTCCTCGTTGAGAAGGCCGCGGGGGCCGGGCTCGCTGCGCTCGCCGTTACCGATCACGACAACGACGCCGGCTGCGATGAGGCCGTCGCGCGCGGTGCCGAGCTGGACGTCGAGATCGTGCGGGGCGTGGAGATCTCCTGCGATGTGGAGGATCTCGTCGAGCGTGGCTTCACTCCGTCGCAGCGCCCGACGATGCACCTCCTCGGCTACTTCATCCCCGCCGGGGACAATCCGCTGTCGGCCGCGCTGGCCGACCTCCAGTACCACCGCGCGAACCGGAACCGGATCATCGTTGAGCGGCTCAATGAGCTCGGCATACCGGTCACCTTCGAGGAGGTCGAGAACGAGGCGGGGGGGCCCGGCTCTCAGATCGGCCGTCCCCATTTCGCCGCGGTCCTCGTTCGCCACGGAGCGGTTCCGGACTATCAGAGCGCTTTCGACGAATACCTCGCGAAGGGCGCAAAGGCCTACATCGGTCGGAAGCTCTACCGGCCCGCGGAGGCGATCGAGCTGATGCTGTCGGCCGGCGTCGTTCCCGTGCTCGCTCATCCCTTCACTCTCTTCCTCGACGAACCGGAGATGGAGCGCTTCGTCGACGGACTGGTTGACGCGGGACTGAGAGGGATCGAGGGCTACCACGGCGATCTGCCGGCCGCGGAGCAGGAGCCGTTCCGCAGGATGGGGGAGCGCAGGGACATCATCGTGTCCGGCGGCAGCGACTACCACGGCGACATGCGTCCCGACCGCCGCCTCCCGGGAGGGAGGTACGGCGTCATCGTGCCCCCCGAGGTGCTGGAAGAATTGCGCGCGGAGAGGGACAGGCTGCAAAGCCAACGGAACCGCTAGGAGGTTGTTCTTGTTCGTCACCCGAGCGACTCGCCACGACATGGACGACGTTCGCGAGTTGCTGGCCGCTCAAGACTGGAGCGACTCGGACCCCACGACGGGGACAACCTTCATCGCCAAAGCCGGGAAGGTGGTTGGGATGGTCCGCCTCATCGAGGTGGCGCCTCAGACCGTCGTCGTCGACGACGTTCTCGTGCGTGAGGATCGCCGGGGCGAGGGTGTCGGTAAGCAGCTGATGCAGGCGGCCATGAACTCGAGGGGAGGCACCCTCTACCTTTGCTGCCACGACGATGCCATCGCGTTCTACAAGGGGTTCGGCTTCTCCGAGGTCTCTCCGGACACCCTCCCCGAGCCGGTCTCCAACTACTTCAGCGAGACCGGCGACCTGACTCCCGAGGCGGGTCACGAGCACTTCTTCATGACGGCCCGCTGACCGTCTAGCGGCTCCTCCGGGCGGCCCGGGCGCGGCTAGGGGCCTGTCGTCGGCGCGGGCTCGCGCGGCTGGGGCTGCTCGAAAGACAGCATCATCTTCCGCAGAAGACCGTTCAGCTCCTCTTTCTCCTCGGGAGTCAGGGGTTGGGCGAACATCTTCTCCTTCGCCGCCTGGATGTCCACCGCCCGGGCCCACAGCTCGTTCGCCGTCTCGGTCGGCTCCACGCGGATGCCTCGCCGATCGTCCGGGTCCGGGCGGCGCCGGATCAGGCCCGCCCTCTCGAGTCGGTCGAGCCGGTTCGTCATCGCTCCCGACGACAGCTGGACCTTCTCCGAGAGCCGGCCCGGCGACATCGTCCGCGTCCCTTCGAGGCAGTGGAGGTTCCCGATGATGTCCCAATCCTCGATCGTGAGGCCGAGCGTGGCGGCCGTCTCGCCGAGGCTCTTCTTGATGTACTTCGAGAGGCGGTGGATCCGGTTGACGATCCCTTCGACGGCGGGGTCGATCGCCGGGTATTGGCTCGCCAGGTCCTCGTTCAAACGGTCGACGGAGTCCCTCTCCATCGCTCCATATTACTCGACAATGAGTATCTTGACATAAAGCTTTATACCGAGTATCTTTACCTCAAGTTATCTGAGAGGAGGCGAGAGATGGGACCGTCAAGATCGGGATTGCACGACGAGATCGCTCGAGCCCATCTGCGCGGCTACGAGGAGCGGGCCGATCGCCGGCTGCTCGTCTCCAGGGCTCGTGCGGAGCGCCGAGCCGCTCGGGGGCGCCGGGGGAGCGCCCGGGTCGCCGGCGCTCTGAGGGCCGCAGCCGACAGGTTGGATCGCCCCGCGGCCGAGTGTAGATAAGTCGACAATCCCGTCCCCACAGCGACCGATCTTCCCCCCGGAGGTCGGTCGCTTCTCTAGGCGCAGTTAGGCCAGCGGCTCGCCTGTCCGGCGGCGAGCAGTTCGGCCGTGGTCCTAGCCTGGGCGACGGGGTCGTAGATCGAGCCGTAGCCGAAGGCGGACCAGGTGGTGTAGTCGTACTGGAAAAGGCCGTGATAGCCGGCCGCGTTCACCGCCCCCGGGTTGAGGCCCGACTCGCAGGAGGCGATCGAGACCATGTAGTCCCCGTCGATGCCGTGCTCGGCTGCAGCGGCGTAGATGATGTCGGTGATGGAGCCGCCGTAGTCCCCGGTCGCCGGCTCCTCGGCGAGTTCCGCCGGCGCCGCCGCGGTCGCCGGGGTCGTGGTCGGCGCCGGCCTGGCGGCGAAGACCTCCCTCCGGAAGCGCATCATGTTCTCGGCGCTCTTCGTGGTCTCGATCCCGGCTCGGGCTACCTCGTCACTGCTCCCCACCAGGCCGCCCAGGAGATCGAGGCCGACGCTGGGGCCGGGGAGGCCGGCCGCCATCCCGCCCAGGGCGAACACCCACACGCCCACGGCCATCCGTTTGAGGCGGGCGCGCCGCCTCGCTCGGCGTCCGAAATGAAGTCGCTCCATAGCTTGTACAGCTCCCTGTCCACCTAGAGGAACCACTGCCGACCGGCTCCTGGTACCCCTTCTTCATCGGCGATAAACGCCAGCAAGCGAATGTGAAATGGTTCACAAAGTCGAGAACGCGTCGCCCACGGCG
This sequence comes from Actinomycetota bacterium, assembly GCA_050694195.1. GTDB lineage: Bacteria > Actinomycetota > CADDZG01 > CADDZG01 > WHSQ01 > JBOGXG01. Next base: position 3,863 of record JBOGXG010000055.1, read on the forward strand.
GGCTGGGTGGGGGAATCACCCGTTCGAACGAGGGTTCTACGGGGTTATGTGGTGGCCCTCTGTGTCACCCACCCAAAGCCTGCGCTCTCGATTTATGGCCGGCAACGCAAGGCGCCGGCCGCGCGTGGTTATCCTTGCCGGATGCTAAAAGCGTTCATCACGGGGGTCACCGGCCAGGACGGCTCTTTCCTCGCCGAGTTCCTACTGGCGAAAGGGTACGAGGTACACGGACTGATCCGGCGCGCGTCGTCCTTCAACACACACAGGCTCGACCCGATCTACCGCGATCCCCACGAGTCCGGCGTCCGTTTCTTCATGCATTACGGGGATCTGTCCGATTCGGGGTCTCTCGTGAACCTCATCCGTGACCACGAACCTGACGAGATCTACCATCTGGGCGCGCAGAGCCACGTGAAGGTGTCCTTCGAGATCCCCGAATACACCGCGGATGCGACCGGCATGGGAACGATCCGCACGCTCGAGGCGATCAGGGCGTCGGGAGTCGCTACCCGTTTTTACCAGGCGGGCTCGTCGGAGATGTTCGGCTCGACCCCTCCTCCGCAGAGCGAGGAGACCGTGTTCCATCCTCGCAGTCCCTACGGGGTCGCCAAGGTCTTCGCTCACTGGGCGACGGTCAACTACCGGGAGGCGCACGGCCTTTTCGCGGCCAACGGCATCCTCTTCAACCACGAGTCCGAACGCCGCGGCGAGACCTTCGTCACGCGCAAGATCACACGTGCGGTGGCGAGGATCAAAGCGGGGCTACAGGACAAGCTGTATCTCGGGAACCTGGACGCGCGACGCGACTGGGGCTACGCCCCGGAGTACGTCGAGGCGATGTGGATGATCCTCCAGCATGACGAGCCCGACGACTTCGTCATCGCCACCGGTGAGAACCGTTCCGTGCGGGAGTTCGCCGAGGCCGCCTTCTCCCACGCCGACTTGGAATGGGAGCGTTACGTCGAGATCGATCCGAACTACCTCCGTCCCGCCGAGGTCGACGATCTTCGGGGTGATCCCTCCAAGGCCCAGCGGATCCTGGGATGGAAGGCTCGAACCGGGATCGAGGACCTCGCCAGGCTCATGGTGGACGCGGACATCAGACTTCTCGATGATCAGCTGTCCGGCCGGCTCATAAGCCAGGATCGTGACCGGTGAGGGTGATAGAAAGCCCTTAGGTACAACGATCCAGGTAAGAGCGGGTAGAGGGAAGGACGGCAGGTGGAGATCGAGATCGGTATCGGTAAGTCGGGGCGGAGGGCCTACGGGTTCGACGACATCGCCATCGTTCCCTCCCGGCGGACGCGCGACCCCGACGACGTAGACATCTCTTGGGAGATCGACGCGTTCAAGCTGGAGCTTCCGCTCCTCGCTGCTGCGATGGACGGTGTCGTATCGGTCCGTAGCGCGATCGAGGTCGGCCGGTTGGGAGGGCTCGCGGTGCTGAACCTCGAGGGGCTCCAGACGCGCTACGACGATCCGGATTCGATCCTCGCCGAGATAGCAGAGCTGCCCGACGCAGAGGCCACGCGCCGTATGCAGGAGCTCTACCGGGAGGACGTCAAGGAGGAACTGATCTTCAAGCGGATCCGGGAGATCAAGGACGCCGGCGTGCTCGCCGCCGCCTCCCTGACACCGCAGAAGGTCGAGCGCTGGAACAAGATCGCGCTGGAGGCCGAGCTCGACATCCTCGTGATCCAGGGAACCGTCGTTTCCGCGGAACACGTATCCACACGGTCCGAACCATTGAACCTGAAGCGTTTCATCTCGACCTACGACATCCCCGTGATCGTCGGTGGTTGCGCGTCGTACTCGACGGCGCTCCACCTGATGCGCACCGGCGCGGTCGGGGTGCTCGTGGGGGTCGGCCCCGGGGCCGCATGCACGACCCGCGGGGTCCTCGGTATCGGCGTTCCTCAGGCCACCGCGATCGCCGACGCCGCCGGAGCCCGCATCCGTCACCTCGATGAGACGGGTCGTTACTGTCACGTCATCGCGGACGGCGGCATGAGGACGGGCGGTGATATCGCCAAGGCGATCGCCTGTGGAGCCGACGCGGTCATGATCGGATCGCCGCTCGCCGCGGCCGCCGAGGCTCCGGGTCACGGCTACCACTGGGGCATGGCGACGTTCCATCCTTCTCTCCCACGGGGGGCTCGGGTTAAGACGTCGACACTGGGCTCGCTGGAGGAGGTCCTCCTCGGTCCGGCTCACGAGAACGACGGACGCCTCAACCTCTTCGGCGCTCTGCGCACGAGCTTGGCGACGTGTGGTTACGCGAACATCAAAGAGTTCCAAAAGGCAGAGGTCATGGTCGCACCGGCGCTGAAAACTGAAGGTAAGGCGTTGCAACAAGCGCAGCATTTGGGGATGGGGCGGTAGAGCCCCCAGCGGGGCAGACGCAGATGACGCTTACATCCCCGGGTAGAACGATCCCTATCGCCGAGCTGCGCGGGTTGTCGGCGGAGGACTCCAAGTGGATCGGTGCGTTCCAGAACGAGCGGATGCTTCGGCTCCTTCGCACGCTCGATCCCGACGAGTGGGATGCTCCGACCGACTGCGACAGGTGGAGCGTCAAGGACATCGTGTCTCACCTGATCGGTTGGGCTGAGTTCTTCTCGAGTGGTAAGGAGTTCCGTCATCAGTTCGCGGCATCGATACGTCGTCGCAAAGAACTTGGCAATCCCGTCAACGCGCAGAACGAACAACAGGTCGAGGATCGGCGTCATCTTTCGCCCGATGAGTTGATAGAACGGTTCGAGGGCGCTATGGCTCGTTTCTTGAACTTCCGGATGAAGGTCGGACGCTACGCGCACTTCGTGCCGTGGTACGACCCCTCCATCATCGGGCTTAGCAACCTTGGTTACATCGCGCGCGTCATCTACACGCGCGATGTCTTCATGCACCGGATCGACATCAGTCGCGCGACCGACAGGCCGGTCGTCTTGGAGCATGCCGATGCCGAACTCCTCGCCGACGTGGTGAGGGATTGGGCCAAGCGCCGGAAGGTCGATGCGACGATCGACCTCGGCTCGGTCGGGAAGTTCCTCGCCGGAGCTCCCCACCGGGCCACCATCGCCGGCAACGGCGTCCAGTTCAGCCGGGTCATGACCGGACGGGCCGGACCCGAGACCCTGGCGCTCGAGGGCGATGTAGCCGCGGCCACCGGTTGGCTCGCCGCCGGCGTCCCCTTCTAAGGATAGGCCTCTACCGCGGACTGCTTGCTGAGCTTTCCTAGGCCTCGGACCTTCTCTTGAGAGAAGACTAAAGCAAACTCACGCTTCTGCCGATGAATCCTAAGGAACCGGGGTAGTCCACCTTGGGTTCCTGTTGACGACCATCCTCCGGTGCTGTAT
>JBOGXG010000056.1:0-18488 GCA_050694195.1 Actinomycetota bacterium
CTCCAAGGTTTAGCTTGGTCTCATGGCTCTACGAGTTTCAGAAGTGGCCCGGCAGGCAGGCGTATCCCCCGACGCGGTCCGGTTCTACGAGAAGGAGGGTTTGCTCCCCGAGCCGCCTCGGTCGTCCTCGGGATATCGCGAGTACGACGACACGATCCCGGAGCGGATCAGGTTCATCAAAGGCGCTCAGGAGATGGGCCTCAGGCTCTCCGAGATCGGAGAGTTGCTCGAGATCCAGGATCGCGGCGCTTGCCCCTGTGGACACACGAGGACCCTCGTCGAGCGCCGCATCCAAGAGACCGATGCCGAGATGAAGCGCTTGACCTCGCTTCGGGCCGACCTAGCCGCACTGGCCGAGCTCGAGTGCTCGGCTACTCCGGAGAGCCAACTGTGGGCCTGTGAAGCCGAGTTCCGAAAGAGAGGAGGTGGGCGATGACAGAGGTCCCGTGTGACTGCGGTCCCGAGTGTCCCTGCAACGACGACGACTGCTGCTAGTTGATGCGAACCGGTGTCGTTGCTAGCGCGATACCGGTCCCTTTCGATGGCTCTCGCCGAACCTCGCACAGGCAAGTGCAGAGATGGGTTTTTAGGACGTGGGCGGTACTGGGATCGAACCAGTGACCTCTGCCGTGAATGCGCGTGCCATCCACATCGATCTTTGACCTCGCCGGCGAGGGGCTGCGACCGGAAATCCTGCTCGGCTAACCCGGCGGCTCGCGTAGCCGGCGCCACACCTCGCCCGCCGAGCCGTAACGGAGGATGAAGAAGCCGCCGATCACGGCCCCGCCGATGAAGGCCATGGCTAGATACCGCGGGTGGAGCCCCCCGGAGCCGATGGCGAACAGAGCCGCGACGGCCACGCTCGCGCAGCCGGTACCCACGACTCCGATCACATTGGGGATCACGGTTCAATCGTAGAGCAGCACCCAACTTTCCACTATCCACGACCTCTCAGGTAGTCAGCCATGGAAAGAATGGCGAGCGGAGCTGTTTACCGGGTTCGACAGTTCGGCCACCCGGCGCACAAGTCGGAACTTTGCCGCCATCGAGCGCGTTTATGCACTCCCCAGCTCCAAAGTTCGAGGGTGAGCTCTGCTCATAGGTGTGGTCAGCGCTCCGAGCGCTGGGGTTTTAGGACGTGGGCGGTACTGGGATCGAACCAGTGACCTCTGCCGTGTGAAGGCAGCGCTCTCCCGCTGAGCTAACCGCCCCGGAAGCCGGGAGCGTCACATCTTACCGGGACGCCCCTCGAGGGCGGCGGACGCCTCGCCCGGGCGCCTTCTTTTCCAGAACCCTGCACGTTTTCGTGCGCCATCTTGGGAAAGAGCGCTCCGGGCGCGAAAGGTGGTCATCAACACGCAGCTTTCGCGCCGGAAACGGGGAGACGCCGGCGGGCGGTGGTCTACAGGTTCGGGGGCGGGGCGTACATCGGGGGCACCGCGAAGCCGAGCGTAGCCTCGTGATCCTCCCCTTCCGTCTGGAGGCCGGCCATCGCCGCCGGGCGGACCGCCATGCGAACGCGGTTGCGGCCGAGGCTCTTCGACTCGTAAAGGGCCTTGTCCGTGACGCTGATGAGATCGTCCCTATCCCCGGCGTGCGTTGGATAGCTGGCGACACCGGCGCTGACCGTGATCGGCTCGACGGTCTGGAGCCCGGAAACCATGTCACGCAAACGATCGGCCGTGTCGAACGCCTCCGACAAGGTGCAATCGGCGAGGACGATCCCGAATTCCTCTCCGCCGTAACGGGCGACGGTATCGAAGTTCCTCGAGCACGATGCCAGCACCTTGGCCACCGCCTTGAGAACCTCGTCGCCGGCGTCGTGACCGTGCTTGTCGTTCAGAGCCTTGAAGTGGTCGATGTCGAACATCAGAAGGCTGACGAGCTCGCCGGTACGCGCGGCACGGGATATCTCTCGGTCGAGGGTGGTCTCGAAGACACGTCTGTTGGCGATGCCCGTCAACGGATCGGTCTCGGCGAGCGTCTGCACCTCTTCCAGAAGCCATGTGTTCCGGAGAGCCAGCGCGGCGTGCACCGCGAACTGCTCGAGCATGGACATCGTCCGCGAGTCCATCACCGTTCCGCGTGGCACTTCGAGGATGAGGGCTCCCACGGGGAGTCCTTCGGCCGCCAGCGGCACGACGATCACGGAGCGAGCCTCGGGCAGCACATCTTCGACAGCAGGCTCCTCACTTAGTGTGATGCGTCTGATCCGTAGGTCGCCGTCCTTCCATGCCGTCTGGAGCAACTGGTCGACCAGGACCGCACGTCCTCGAACGCGCACATCCCCGTCGGTAGCGAGCACCTCCGTGCCGTCATCGTGAACGCGAACGACGAGGCCACGGCTGAACGAGAAGGTCTTCAGGGCTTGACCGAGGAACAGGTCGGCGGTGGATCCAGCGTCCGACAGATCCTTCAGTTCCTTGCTCATTGCTGCCAGCGCGCCGAGGTCATCCTGGCGGCGGCGGAGTTCCCTTTCGTTGACGTAGGAGAAGAACGCCGTGACGATCGCCGTCACCCAGAAAGCGGCGACGTCGAAGACCGAGGCCGCGTTGAACTCGGCCGCTGCCTGATTGGCGTCTCCGGTGATCGGCTCCAGCGGGATCAGCAGTCCCGACAACTGAGCGTAGAAAGCCACGAACAACAGCAGGGAGTGCCACAGGGCGATCTTCAATCCCGTCCTGTAGGACGCAAGGAGACTGACCGCCACCAGATCCACATAGAGGAGCAACCTGAGCGGGCTCGCGACCCCACCGGTGGCATAGATCAGCCACGCCAGATAGAGACCGTCGACGAGAAGCATCACTCCGATCGCCACGAGGCCGCGGGCCCTGCGCCGGCGTCGCCATCCCTCGGAGAGAGCCGCCACGACGAGGTACCCACCGCTCATCACGAGGACGTCGGTCAGGCCGATCACGTGGGATCTCGCGGCCGAAATGACCACGGCGAGCGCGGTCGCCACGAAGCCGACGCGGAGCAAGCTCATGTAGCTGAGCCGCTCGGTCAGCGAAACGATCTCGGTCGTGGTGTCGACGCCGTCGGCGCCTTGCTTCATGTTCATCACTCGAATCCCACCTTGTCGTACTGCGAATGCACCGGGGCGAACGCGAGCTTGGGGGTCTTGCGGTCGAGCCAGTGCTGCACCGCGAGGAACGCAACCACCGCCAGCGCCAGGATCAACGGGAAAGCGAAGCGCTGCACGGCCTCCGCCGCGTAGCGGCCCAGCCTTTCGATCTCCGTCTCGTCCTTCGACTCGTCCGCCGAGTTCGGTTCGACCGGTTCTTCGATGCGCGGCCTCTCGCGTCCACCGGGCGGATCAACAGGATCGTCCTTGCGCTCGTCGGTCGTGTCGCCGTCCTTGATCGGGACGTGCACGCTCGGTCCCGAACCACCTCCGGTCGGCGGCGGTGGAGTCTCCGTCGGCGTCGGGTCGGGATCGGGGGACGGCGTTGGGTCGGGATCCTTGGTAGGCGTCGGCTCGGGATCCTTCGTGTTGGTCGGGTCCGGTGATGGCGTCGTTGGGTCCGGGGACGGCGTCGTCGGATCGGGATCGGGTGTCGGGTCCGGTGACGGCGTCGTCGGGTCCGGACTCGGCGTGCTCGGGTCGGGAGACGGCGTCGAAGGCTCCGGCTCCGGCTCGGGAGAGGGCTCCGAGTACGAGAAGGTGTCGGTGGTCGGCGCGCTCACGTTGCCGACCGCGTCGACGGCCCTCACCTGGAACTCGTAATCCCCGACGTCGGCGATCGTGTACGAAGCCGGGCTGGTGCACGGCCCCCACGACTCCGAGCCGTCGTTGGTGAGCGAGCACTCGGCGGTCGCCGAAGGATCGTCGATCGTGAACGTGTATGTGACGTCGGTGCTCGTCCACTCCGGAGACGGACCGCCAGTGATCGTGACGACCGGGGCGGTGAGATCCACGTCGGTTTGCGCCTGCGCACCGCCGGGCGCCGCCTGACGGTTGCCCGCGGCGTCGAGGGCCCGGGTGTAGAACCGATAGACCCCGTCCCCTTGGTCCGCGGTGTAGTCGAACGAAGGAGACGCCGGTGTGGTGTCGGTGGCGACGAGGACGAAGCCGGCGTCCTGCGGCCCCCTCACCCAGAGCTCGACCTCCGCGATGCCGGAACCGGCTCCATCGTCGCTGGAGTAGTTCACGGTGACCGCGGTCGCGCCCGACGCCGCCGGGGCGATCGCGGCGGAATCAGGATCTGTGGTGTCGAAGAGGTACGTATCGGTTCTCACGGCAGAATTACCAACGGCGTCGGTGACCCTCACCTTGAACGTGTAAGTGTCATCTGGCGACGACGAGAGGTCGTAGGTGATGGACCCGGAATCGCAGGGCGTCCACGGTGAGACGACACCGCTCGAGTCGCTTAGCTCACACTCGAACGCAACTCCGGGCTCGGTCGAGGAGTAGGTCCAGGTCGGTGAGGCATCGTTACCCGGATCGCTCGGGCGGCTATCGATGCTGAGGGGCGGCGCCTGAGTATCGCTGGTGAAGGTCTGCTCGGCAGGCGTGCCGTCGGGGTTCCCGGCCTCGTCGACCGCCCGCACCCTGAATGTGTGGTCTCCATCCGAAAGGCTGGAGTAGTTCTGCGGCGACGAGCAGGAGGTGAAGCCGGATCCGTCCATGTCGCATTGGAACGTAGCCGTGGGATCGGCGGAAGAGAACGTGAAGTCGATGTCCGCCGTGGCAACGGTCCCGGTCGGCCCGGAATCGATCACGGTGTCGGGTGCGGCGGTATCGAAGGTGTAGGTGTCCGACGCTCCCGGAGAGACGTTCCCGGCCGCGTCCGTCTGTCGCACCGTGAAGACGTAGTCGCCGTCTCCATCCGACAGCGCGTACATCTGAGGTGCGCCGCACGGCGCGTAGGCGACGAGTTCCACGCCATCCTTCTCGAGCTTGCATTCGAAGCTGGCGCCCGGTTCGCCGGAGAAATCCCACGCGGGGATCGAAACGTTGCCCGGGTTCGGGTCGGGGCCGGTGATCGCCGGAGCGCTCGGCGCGGATGTGTCGAGGTCGTAGTCGCTGGTCATCGCGGGAGATACGTTCCCGCCGGCGTCGATCTGGCGAACGTGCACCGTGTAAGTGCCGTCTCCGTCGGACAGCAAGTAGCTCACCGGCGACCCACAACTCGCCCAATCCGAGAGGACGACCCCATCCTTCTCGAGCTTGCATTCGAAGGTCGCACCTGGTTCTCCGGTGAAGCTCCACGACGGCATGTCGTCCGTGCCCGGGTTCGGGCTCGGATCCGTAACGCCTGGAGCCACCGGAGCCTGCGTGTCGACCACGAAGTTCCCCGCAGCAGGACTCGGATCGACGTTACCTACCGGATCCACCGCGCGCGCTTCGAAGACATGACTTCCGTCGGCGAGACCGGTGAAGTCCTGGGGTGAGGTGCACGGAGCGAAGCCGCCGGTGTCGAACTGGCACTCGAAAACTGCGGTCGCGTCGGGTGAGGAGAACGTGAAGCTCGCATCGGTCGCTGTGATCGTTCCGGACGGACCGGAATCGATGGTCGTGTCCGGCACAGTGGCGTCGAGGTCGTAGGTGTCGGTCGAAACCGCGGACACGTTGCCGGCCTCATCCGTCTGCCTCACGCTGAAGGTGTAAACACCATCGCCGTCCACCAGCGTGGGGCTCTCCGGGCTGATGCACGTGGTCCAGTCGCTGATGACGACCGCCCCCTTCTCGAGCTTGCACTCGAAGGTGGCCGTCGCCTCCCCGTTGAACGTCCACTGAGGAGTGGTGATGCGACCGGGATCGGGATCGGGGCCGGTGAGGGACGGGACGGCGGGGTCGGCCGTATCCAGTTCGTAATCGTCGGTCGCGACGGCGGAAACGTTGCCTCCCCCGTCGGTCTGACGGACCGAGAAGGTATAGGTGCCGTCTCCGGTGAGCGTCGGCGTTTGCGGTGAGGTACAAATCGTCCAGTCGCTCACCTGGACTCCGTCCTTCTCGAGTTTGCACTCGAAGGTCGCGCCGGGCTCGCCGCCGAAGTCCCACGTGGGAGTGTCGTCGTCATCGGGGTCCTGAGCGGGCCCGTTCAATGTCGGCTCGGATGGCAGCGAAGTGTCGACCGTGAAGTTGTTCTCCGCCGGGGTGGCGTCGGGGTTGCCTACTGGATCAACGGCCCGAACCTGGAAGGTGTGCGGACCATCTGCCAAGCCCACGAGATCGACGGGAGACGTGCAAGAGGCGAACCCGCCACCGTCCAGCTGACATTCGAAGGTCGCGAGTGGGTCATCCGACGAGAAGGTGAACGACGCATCGGCGTTCCCTGTTGTCCCGGTCGGTCCCGAGTCGATCGTGGTCTCCGGGATGACCGTGTCCAAGATGTAGTCATCGGTAGCCGCGGGAGAAACGTTCATCGCCGCATCGATCTGCCGAACGCTGATCGTGTAGGTGCCGTCCCCGTCCACCAGGGTGTACTGGTGAGGACTGGTGCAGGCCGCCCAACCCGAAACCTCCACCGCGTCCTTCTCGAGCCGGCACTCGAACGACGCGCCCGGCTCTCCGCTGAAGGACCAGGATGGCGTGGTCGAGGAACCTTGGCCCGGCGTCGAATCGAACGTGGGCGCCGAGGGAAGGCTCGAGTCGACCGTGAACGTAGAGGGGAAGCTGGTTCCGATGTTCCCGGCGCCGTCCGTCTGTGACGCCTGAATCGTATATAGGCCCTCGGGGAGCGCTGCTGCGTCGATCGACCAGTTGCCGTTGGCCGCTCGCGTCGCGTTAAGGGTCTGGAGCAGGGTCCCGCTGGTGTCGGGACCGTCGTAGACCTCTACCGTCACGGTCTGCGAATCGCTGTTGAAGCTTCCCGAAGTCCCGGAGATCGTCGGGGTCGCGTCGCTGGTCGATGTCCCGTTCCCCGGCTGGGTGACCACAACCGACGGTGCAACCATATCCATCCGGTATGTCGCTACGGTCGCGGCCCAGTCGGCCGGCGATCCCAGCGTCCCGTTCCCCACGTAGCTGCCGGCACTGGAAACGATCTTGTATTGCGAGTTCATGCTGCCGACGGGACTGGATACTGCGGGTAGCCCGATGTAACCGCCCCCCGGTGTGAAGGTGGGATCGGCCGCGCTGACCGAGGAGAACACGAGTTCGTCCGGTTGCGTCGTCGCTGCCGATCCAGTCGAAGGCGCAGCATTAGACCCCTGTCCCGTAGCGGAGGCGTCGCGCGGCGTGGTCGGGGAGATACCCGAGAACCCATTGGCGGTCGCTCCTCGATAAGCGGACGGGGGATGCGTAACCGTGATCGTGCTCCCCGGCGGCAGCGGAGTAACGTCATGGGCAGAGAGGATGACGCTGCGCACATCGTTGACGTTCGTAGCCGAGGCATCTACCGAATAGACGTTCCCGACGCTGTCGGACGCAGCCACCGTGCCCGCCCCCGTGTCGGCCATCCCGAACGACACGATGACGCTATCGCCGGCGGCGACGCCCGCCCCCCCTACCGTGATCTGCGTAACCGATTGTGGGAGCGACGCCCAGCTGATCGTGAGCTGTGGGTCGAGACTTCCATTGTCCTTGCTGTAGAACTCGTTCCTCTGGGCCGTTGCCGCGTTCTCGCTGGCGTCACGGATCCGGAACCCATGGTTGGCGTCCGAGTAGATGTCGGTGACCTGCGAGGTGACGTTGACGGTGACGTCCGGGGTGTCGCTCGGGGCCGTGGTGATCGGGCCGGTCACCCCCGGCTGGTTGTTCCAGGTCACCGTCGTCTCGGTCCATGCGGAGGCGGCGCGCTGCACCTGGATCGTCCGCCCCGCGGTAAACGTCTCGACCTCCAGCTCGAGGATGGCCGAGCCGACCCGGCAGTTCGCCGGGATCGCCGGCATCGGGAACTTGATGAACCCTCTTTCGTTCCGCCCGGTCTCCGAATGGACGTGGACATCGAGATGGTTCGAGGGGAGAACCGTGGTGGGCTGGCTCTCGTCGACGTGATTGTCGTCGTTGGAGGTGACCTGCGAAGGAGGCGCCGAGCAGGAAGCACCCGAACCGCTCCCGAGGTGACCACCGTAGGTGATCGTCGCCGCCGACGCGGGTTGGCCGCCACTGAGCACCATCGAGCCCATGACGATCGACGCGGCCAGTCCCGCGGCAGCGATCCGCTGCGGAAGGGTGCGTGGTGCGTTTGACAGCGCGGTCCGTTTCAAGGAATGCGCGAGGCGAGCCGTCGATCGCCATGCGATCAACAGCGCGATGAGCATCGGCCCCAGTAACAGGGCGGGCAGAGTCTGCCGCCTGCGGCGCCTTCTCAATCTCACCTCCTGTAGCGGACCCCGACCACACACCGTGGCAGCGGGCGTCTCTCATTCATCGGCACCGCCGGGGACCCGCCTGAGAACCAAGAAATGCCATCTTTTCCGCCCGGATTGACTAGTCATCGGTCCCCGTGCGGGCGCTCCGCCGGGGATAGGCTGACGAGCGATGGGCACCGTGATCCACCTCTCCAAGGGCCGAAGCCGCGTGGATCAGGGCGGCCCCGACCGCCAGGACGAGGGGGGCAGGGTCGCTCTGGTTCTGGGCGGCGGCGGCATCACGGGGGCCGCCTACCACCTCGGGGTGCTAACGGCGATGAACGCCATGAGCGAGAGGGCGTCCGTCAACCATTTCGACATCTACGTGGGGACCTCGGCCGGATCCGTTATCGCCGCGTCTCTCGCCAACGGCATCACCCCGGAGGACATGATGCTTGCCAACCTCGGCCATCCGTCGGCCTCGGTTCCGCCGATAGGTGCCGACGAGATCATGCTCCCCGACCGACGCGGCCTGATGCGGTCGCTCGTGCGGTGGCCGTTGAGCGTGCTGGGCGTGCTCAGAAGGTACGCCGGGCACCCATTCACGACGTCATTGATAGACGGGCTGGGAGCCCTCGCCGAAGGGGTCCCGCAGGCCCTCTACACGACGGACGGGATGGAGCGCTACCTCCGCGAGCTCTTCGATCGGCCGGGGCGTTCGAACCGGTTCGACGGAACCAAGCGGAGGCTGTTGATCACCGCGACGGACTTCGATACAGCCGAACGTAGGGTCTTCAACAGACGAGATGGCGGATCGGTGTCGATCTCCGAAGCCGCAGCAGCTTCGACCGCCATCCCTCTCCTGTACTCACCCCGCGAGATCAACGGCCGCGTGTACATGGACGGAGGCCTTCGATCTACGACGAACATCGACGTGGCGATCGCACACGGAGCGAGGTTGGTCGTTTGCATCAATCCACTGGTGCCGTACGTTCACGACATACGACACCTCCTTCCAAGTGCAACCGGCTTACCGTCACGCCACATCTCCCAGAAGGGGTTCCCCCACATCGCGGCGCAGGCGTTCCGGATCATGGCCCAGGCTCAGGTCGAGAAGGAGCTCGAGGTGATCGCGCGGTCGCATCCGGATGTAGACATCATCTTGATCGAGCCGCGCCGAGATGACGAACATCTCTTCGTCTTCAACCTTATGGACTACGCCTCCCGCGAACGGATCGCTCGGCATGCCTTCGAGAGCGTGGCGATCGATCTCGTCACGAGGTTCCCCGAATACAAGAAGGTGCTGGGTAGACACGGCATCAAGATCAGCCGCGATCTGCTGATCGACCAACTGCAATCGATCATCGAAGGTTCCGAGCCGAGGTTCATCGAGGGGCCGGCCGACGAACCAACCGCGAAGGCCCCGGCCGGTCGAAGCCGCGGTCGTTAACCGGCGGCCCGATCCCTCGTCGCGCCGGATGGCCTCCCGCGAGTGGCCGCGGCGGTCCGCGGTCTCGAGCTCCGGCGGCCCCGGCCCCCACCGGTAGCGGCGCCCGGCACCTTCGGAAGGATCGCGCTGAGGAACTGGCCCGTGTAGGACGCGGTCGTTGCGGCCACCTCCTCGGGGGTTCCCTCGGCGACTATCCGCCCACCGCCCGACCCACCTTCAGGACCGAGATCGATCAGGTGGTCGGCCGTCTTGATCACATCCAGGTTGTGCTCGATCACAACGACGGTGTTGCCGCCATCCACCAAACGGTGAAGCACCCCGAGGAGCTTGGCGACATCGTCGAAGTGCAGGCCCGTCGTCGGCTCGTCCAGGATGTACAAGGTCTGACCTGTGGACCGCTTCGAGAGTTCGGTCGATAGCTTCACCCGTTGCGCCTCCCCGCCGGACAACGTCGGTGCCGGCTGCCCGAGCTTGATGTAGCCGAGTCCAACATCACGCAGCGTATCCATGTGGCGTGCAATGGGCGGGATCGCCGAGAAGAATTCGGCTGCCTCTGCGACGCTCATGTTGAGCACCTCGCAGATGTTCTTCCCCTTGAACCTCACCTCGAGGGTTTCGCGGTTGTAGCGCTTCCCCTTGCAGACCTCGCACGGGACATATACGTCCGGAAGGAAGTGCATCTCGATCTTGATGGTGCCGTCACCAGAGCAGGCCTCGCAGCGGCCGCCCCGGACGTTGAAGGAGAACCGACCGGGCTGGTACCCCCTGCGCTTCGCGTCTTGCGTCTTGGCGAAGAGCTTCCTGATGTGGTCGAAGACACCCGTGTAGGTCGCCGCGTTGGAGCGCGGCGTTCGCCCGATCGGTGACTGGTCGATGTCGATGACCTTGTCGATCAGATCCAGGCCCTCGACGCTCTTGTGTTTGCCCGGTACCAGGCGCGAGTTGCGGTTCAGCCGCTGGTTCACCGCACGGTAGAGAACCTCATTCACGAGGGTGGACTTGCCCGACCCGGATACACCCGTCACGGCGATGAAACGTCCCAACGGGAACGCTACGTCCAACTCCTGAAGGTTGTGCTGGCGCGCTCCTCGAACGACGAGCTTCCCCCGATCCGGGCGCCGCCTCGTCGTGGGGATCGGGATGGTCTTGCGACCGGCCAGGTACTCACCGGTGATCGAGGTTCCCCTCTTCAATAGTCCGGGCAGAGGGCCCGTGTAGACGATGTCGCCGCCCGCGTCGCCCGCCCCGGGACCGATATCGACCACATGATCGGCGGTCCGGATCGTGTCCTCGTCGTGCTCCACCACGATCAGCGTGTTGCCGAGGTCGCGGAGTCTGACGAGGGTGTCGATCAGCCTTCTGTTGTCCCGTTGATGGAGCCCGATCGACGGCTCGTCGAGGACGTACAGGACGCCTACGAGGCCCGAACCGATCTGGGTCGCGAGCCGGATGCGTTGGGCCTCTCCCCCGGCGAGGGTCGCCGAACCGCGCGCCAGCGTGAGGTAGTCGAGACCGACATCGAGTAGGAAGCCGAGCCGCGCATGGATCTCCTTCAGCACCCGCTCCGCGATCGTCGTCTCCCTATCGCTGAGCTCGAGGTTGCGGAGGAACTTGTCGGTGTCGCCGATCGCCAGCGACGTCAGCTCGTGGATGTTCAGATCGCCCAGACGAACGGCGAGGGACTCCGGACGTAGCCGGGCTCCGCCACAGACGGGACACGGCACCTCCCGGAAGTATTGCTCGTAGCGGTCGCGTGCGAACTCCGAGTCCGTCTCCGAATGACGCCGCTCGAGCCACGGGATGGCCCCTTCAAAGACCGTCCAGTAGGAGCGGATCCGGTTGAACCTGTTCCGATAGCGAACGTGGATCTCGGTGTCGTCCGACCCATACAGGATCAACTCGCGCGCCTTCTTGGGCAGTCGCTTGAAGGGAACGTCCATCTTGAAACCGAACGCCTTGGACGCGGAATCGAGCAAACGATCGAAGTACTCGAGCGTGCGGCCCGACCACGGCGCGATCGCACCTTCCTTGAGCGAGAGATCCTCGTTCGGGATCACGAGCTCGATATCGACCTCGAGGTGGGTGCCCAATCCATCGCAATGGTCACAAGCTCCGTACGGCGAATTGAAGGAGAAGTTCCGCGGCGCCAACTCGTCGAACGAGATGCCGCACTCGGTACAGGCGAAGAACTGGGAGAAGAGGACGTCCTCGGCATCGTCGTCGACCAGGTCGATGGCGGCCGTACCCTCGGCGAGCTTCAGCGCCGTCTCGATCGAATCGGTCAGACGGCTACCGATCCCCTCCTTGATGACGAGCCTGTCCACGATCACGTCGATGTCATGCTGGAAGTAGCGATCGAGCTTCATCTTCTCGGACAGCTCATGAACCTCACCGTCCACCCGGGCGCGTACGAAGCCACGACGGGCAAGGTCCTCGAACAGATTGCCGAACTCGCCCTTGCGGCCCCGAACGATCGGAGCGAGAACCTGGAAACGCGTCCCTTCGGGCAGATCCAGAACCTGATCGACTATCTGCTCGGGCGTTTGTCGCGCGATGGGGCGACCGCAGTTGTGGCAGTGAGGCCGCCCGATGCGGGCGAACAACAGTCGCAGATAGTCGTATATCTCCGTGATCGTCCCGACCGTGGAGCGAGGGTTCTTAGGAGCCGATTTCTGATCGATCGAGATCGCCGGCGAGAGGCCCTCGATGAAATCGACGTCCGGCTTGTCCATCTGCCCGAGGAACTGCCGGGCGTAGGACGACAGCGATTCGACGTATCGCCTCTGGCCCTCGGCATAGATCGTGTCGAAGGCAAGGGACGACTTCCCGGACCCGGAGATCCCCGTGAAGACGATCAGCGAGTCCCGCGGAAGCTCCAGGCTCACGTTCTTGAGGTTGTGCTCGCGGGCACCGCGAACTATCAGGCGGTCCTGGTCGGATGTGGTGGGCATGGGCATCCTCAGCCTAAACGACGACCGTGTAACTTCCCTTCCCGGCCCCCGGAAAAACCCCTACAACCAGGCCCCTCGGGCCCATTCGATCGTCCTGGCCAGCCCCTCCCTCATGGTTACCTGAGGTTCCCAACCGAGCTCCGCGCTCGCTCTGGTTATGTCCGGTTTCCGGACCTCGGGATCGTTGATGGGCCTCTCCACGAAGACCACCTCCGAGTCCCCCCCGGCGAGGTCCCTGATGAGCTTGGCCAGCTCGAGCATAGTGACTTCCTCCGGGTTCCCGATGTTCACCGGATCGTTGATCGACGATGCGGCGAGCCTCCAGAACCCCTCGATGAGGTCGTCGACGTAACACAGGGAGCGCGTCTGGGTCCCGTCACCGTGGACCGTGAGCGGCTGGCCGCGCAGGGATTGGTCGATGAAGTTCGGCACCGCGCGCCCATCGGCGCGTCTCATGTTGGGCCCGAAGGTGTTGAAGATACGGACGATCCGCACTTCCATGCCGTGCGTTCGGTGATAGGCCATCGTCAATGCTTCGGCGTAACGTTTGGCCTCGTCGTACACACCGCGCGGACCGATGGGGTTCACGTTCCCCCAATACGTCTCGGGCTGTGGGTGCACCAGCGGATCGCCGTACACCTCGGAGGTCGACGTGAGGAAGAACCTGGCCTCCTTAGCTTTCGCGAACCCGAGCGCCCCCAAGGTCCCGAGGGCGCCCACCTTCAGCGTGTGGATCGGATGATCGAGGTAATCGATGGGTGAAGCGGGGGACGCTAGATGGAAGACCCAATCGACGTCACCCTGGACGTAGAGATAGTTCGTGACGTCGTAGTTCACGAGTCTGAAGTTCTGGTTCTCGATCAGGTCCGCGGTGTTGTCCGGATTCCCCGTCAGGAACGAATCGAACGCCGTGACGCGCCATCCCTCCCTCAACAACCTTCGACAGAGATGTGAGCCGAGGAATCCGGAGCCGCCGGTGACGACCGCGTGAGTCATGCTCGCTCCTCGGCTCGGTGCGGCCTAAGGACCGGCCTCCCAGTGGGGATGTACGTGAATCCCGCAGCCGCAACTGAGGGACCGTCGAGAAGGTTGCGCGCATCCACGATTATCGGGAAGGCCATCGCATCTCGGGCCCTCTCTAGATCAAGGTCACGGAACTCGTGCCACTCGGTGGAGATGACCGCACAGTGCGCGTCCTGGAGCGCTTCGTACGCGTCCGGAGCGACGTCCAACCCGGCGACGTCCGCCTTGGCGTTCGCGTTCGCCTGAGGATCGTAGCCGACGACCTGCGCACCAGCCTCGATCAGCGACCTTGCCAGCACAAGGGATGGCGAGAGACGCGTATCGTCCGTACCGGCTTTGAAGGCGAGCCCGAGGAGAGCGATCTTCTTCTCCTCGAGGTTCCACATCGCCTCTTCGATCTTCTTGAAAGTAGAGGTAACCGCCTCGTCGTTGATCTTGGCGATCTCCTTGAGCAGCGCGAAGTCGTATCCCAAACGATTAGCCAGTGCACCGAAGGCCGCGAGATCTTTCGGGAAGCAATACCCCCCGTAACCCAGACCGGCGCCGAGGAAAGCTCTGCCGATCCGCTCGTCGGAGCCCATGGCCTCGGCAACCGCCACGACGTCCGCATCTGCGAGCTCACAGAGACGGGCCATGGCATTCGCGAACGAGATCTTCATGGAGAGGAACGCATTGCAGGCGTGTTTCGCAAGCTCGGCGGTCCGTACGTCCGTGGCTATCCAATCCGCCCCCGCGTCGATCAGCGGTCGGTACAGCTCCCTCATCACGTCGAGAGCTTCCGAACTGTCGGAACCGACGAGGATCCGAGCCGGTCGGAGCGAGTCCTCGATCGCCGATCCCTCCCTGAGGAACTCCGGGTTCGCAACGACCGAGAACCTGACCTCCGAGCGGTAACGAGAGATCGCATCGAGCAATTTAGTAGCCGTTCCGGCGGGAACCGTCGACTTCTGGACGAGGACGAAGGGATCGGTGGCCTCTCGCGCGACGCTCTGCGCGGCTTGCTCGATGGCAAGGAGGTTCGCCTCGCCGGTTGCGCGCGGCGGCGTGCCGACACAGATGAATACGACCTCGGCTCCATCCACGACGTCCCTCATCTCGGAGGAAAAGGCCAGCCTCCCGGAAGAGATGCACCTCCGAACGAGCTCCTCCATGCCCTCTTCGTAGAAGGGCATGACGCCGGCCGTGAGCTGATCGACCTTCTCGCGGTCGGCATCCATCGCCACGACGTCGTGGCCGATATGGGCTAGGGCCGCCGCGGTGGGCAGACCGACGTGCCCGATACCAACCAATCCAACCTTCATCCCGTCTCCTCATGTGTCCGTGTGGGTGACATCTTCGCGTCATCCATGCCCGAGGAAATAAGGTGGCCGGATGGACCTCCAGCCTAGGTTCCGCGACGAGTTCCCGATCATCCACGATCGTACCTACCTCATCTCGGCATCCTTGGGCCCGCTTTCGAGAAGGAGTCGCGAACTGGCCGAGGAACACCTCGACCTCTGGCAGCGGTTAGGCCCCGAGGAACTGTGGTTCGACCACGGGCTCCCCCGCCTCCAGGAGTGCCGCGAGCGGTTCGCCCGACTGATCGGGGCGGATCCCAAGGAGATCGCGATCATCCCTTCCGTGTCCTCGGGACTCTCGTCGATCGCGACCTGCTTCGAGTTCGGGGACCGTCCGAAGATCGTCGCGACCGATATGGATTTCCCGACCAACCATTACGTGTGGAGGGCTCAGCTCCGTCGTGGAGCGAAGCTCGACGTCGTGCCCAGTCCCGATCGCCTCCGGATCGACGCGGACGCCGTGGCCGACCGCATCGATGAAGAGACGCTCCTCGTGAATATCAACCGCGTGTTGTTCGAATCCTCCTGGATCGTCGACCTCGGTCCGATCGTCGAAGCCGCTCGCGCGACCGGCTCGTACGTTCTCGTAGACGACTTCCACGGCAGCGGGATCGTTCCGATCGACGTTCACGATCTCGGCATCGACTTCCTCCTATCCGGTGCACTGAAATGGCTCTGTGGAGGGCAGGGGATCGCATTCCTCTACGTCCGTGAGGGCCTGATCGAGCAACTCGAGCCGGCGGTCGTGGGCTGGTTCGGCACGGAAGATCCATTCGACTTCGATCGCTCCGCCTTGCGACTGAGGAAGGACGCGCGTCGATTCGAGACGGGCACTTACGCCCTCCCCCAGGCGTGGACCGCGTGCGGGGGGCTGAGCATCATCGAGGAGGTCGGCGTCGCCGACATCCGGGCCTACAACCAGGCATTGACCCGGATGATGATCGAGCACGCCGACGAAGCAGGTCTCGAGGTGTTGACGCCCCGCGAGGATGCGAACCGCGGAGGACTCGTGCGCCTGCGGGTCCCCGGCGGGAGAGCCGTCGCCGAGAAAGTTCTTCACGCGCTCTTCGAACGGAACGTCGTACTCGATCAACGCCACGACACCTTGCGCATGTCGCCGCACCTGTTCAATACGGAAGGAGACGTGCGGCGCTGCTTCGTCGAACTGGTCGACGTCCTCAGGTCTGCATAGCGAGGGGGCCCCGGCGGGGCCCCCTCGCTACATCACAGGCTCTCGCCGGGTCAGGCGGTCGCGGTCCCGGCGGTGTTCTCCGCGCCGGCGGTGCCGAAGTAGATCGCCAGAAGCGCCGTCGCGAGGTGCAGGAAGTTATCTGCCGAACCGGCGTCCTCGATGGCGAGGAAGTTCAGAACGCCGACGAATCCCAACAGGGCCACGAGCGCGTAAGCGGCCCCGATCAGCAGGTTCACCGATTTCGCAGTGTCGTGCCGCGCTGCCGACCCCAGCCATACGGCTCCGATCGCCAGATGAACGAGGTTGTGCAACGGATTCACCGGGAAGATGATCAGTTCGTCGTTGTAGGTCTCGCCCGCGAAGTTATCGAATCCGGTAACGAAGAAACCGGCGATGCCCACTAATAGGTAAACCGCTCCGAAAACCAAGGCGAAGAGCTGCGCGGGAGTCCTCGAACCTGCGGCTGTTGCCATCGCTACCCCTTTCGTAGATGAGCTTCCTCGATCCCTACCCGATCTTGGTTCGGAAAGAGCATCGGAGCCAGATTGGTCCCATCCTTCCCATACATCCCCGCCGGTACCGCCGAATGAAGCGCAAACCCGCCATTCCCTCGAACAAGATAGACCCCGGAAGGGAGATTTCGATGCTTTTCGGACGGATCGGAGTCGCCGTGGCCGTGGCGATGACGTGCGGGGTTGCCTGTGCGGAAGGTGACGAGGGATCGGGGCGACTTTCCGCCGGAAGCATGCGTGGGACGGAGGTCGTCATCGATGGGATCGCCTACCTCCCCGACCGTATCGAGGTGACGACCGGCGATGAAGTCACGTGGATGAATGAAGACGACGTGCTGCACACCGTGACCTCGGGCACGCAAGCGGAGCAAGGCGTCCCGGGTGTGTCCAAAGGCACGGATGCGAAGCCGGACGGCTCATTCGACGCAAGGCTCGACGGAGCCAACACCCGATCCAGCTTCACCTTCGATGAGCCGGGAACATACGAGTACTACTGCAGTGTCCACGTCGGGATGGTCGGCGAGGTCGTCGTCAACTAGCCCGAACGAACTAGGCCGCCCAATCCAACGGTCTCCCCTCTTCCGAATCACCAGCGGTAAGCACGGAAGCCGTTCGGCTTCAAGATCCGAAAGAGAGGAGATACATGAAGGATAGAAGCTTCATCCTGAGATTGGTAGGGGCGACGATGGTGGCCGCTCTACTCGGAGCCGCTTGCAGCGAGCCCTCCAACAACACTGCCGGAGACGCGACGACCGGCAGCCGGTCGGAGGAGACCGAAGACAGCATGAGCAGCGCGCCGGAGGTCGACGCGGTCGCCCTCGACGAGGGGGTTCCCGCGCTTCAGCAGACCCTCACGGATCTGCTCGACTCGCACGTGTATCTCGCCAGCATCACGGTGTACACCGGGCTGACCGCTGGTCTCGACTCGCCGCAGTTCGAGGCCGCGGCCGCAACGCTGGACCAGAACTCACAGGACCTGGCGGCCGCGATCGAGTCGGTGTACGGAGCCGAGGCGGGCGAGGCGTTCCTAAAGCAGTGGCGTCAGCACATCCAGTTCTTCGTCGACTACACGGCCGGTAAGGCCACGAAGGATGAGGCCGCCGCGAACAAGGCGCTGAAGCAGCTGGAGCAGTACAAGAAGGACTTCTCCGAGTTCCTCGACACGGCGACCGGTGGGGAGCTTCCCTCCGACGCCGCTGCCGATGCGCTCCAGATGCACGTCGATAGCCTGATCGACGCGATCGACGCAGCTGTGGCCGGCGACCCCAAGGTCTTCGACAAGATCTACGCCGCCGCCACCGGTCACATGCCGATGACCGCATCGGCTCTCGCCGGCGCGATCGGGGCGCAGTTCCCGGACAGGTTCTAGGAGACCCGCGATGGAACTGGCATGGCGAGCGAACCCCCTGCTTGCCGGAGGAGGGCGCCCCTTTCGGGGCGCCCTTTCTCTTCCAGTTAGGACCAATCCGGCGACGCTTCTGGGAACGAATCGATCTCGGATGTCCGATTACGATGATCTCGTCATGGAGCGCCGGGGGGATGTCGAGCTGGCGGAACAACTGCTCGCCCGTGATGAGGTCGCGCTGCGGAAAGCGATCGAGCTCTATGGAGGCCCGGTGCACGGGATGGCTAGGAGAGTCATCACAGATCCCAACCTCGCGGAGGAGGTCACGCAGGACACCTTCCTTGCCCTGTGGCGGCGCCCGGGAGCGTTCGATCCCCAGCGAGGCAGCC
Source organism: Actinomycetota bacterium (assembly GCA_050694195.1). GTDB lineage: Bacteria > Actinomycetota > CADDZG01 > CADDZG01 > WHSQ01 > JBOGXG01. The sequence goes on from JBOGXG010000056.1 coordinate 18,438, forward strand.
TCCAGTCGTTCCTGTTGGGGGTCGCGAGGAACAAGGCGGTCGATCTCGTCC